>DASRCD010000488.1:0-3014 GCA_035653315.1 Candidatus Angelobacter sp. | reverse complement strand
AACGTAGTGAAGTACATCAAAGAATGCCGTGAAATTAATATTCCGGTTGAGCCGCCCAACATTAACGTGAGCGACGCATATTTTACGCCGCATGATAACGCCATCCGGTTTGGGCTGGCGGCAGTAAAGAACGTCGGCCGTAATGCCATTGAATCCATTGCCGCGGCGCGCAAGGAGATTGGCAGATTTTCATCCATCTTTGAGTTCTGCGAAAAAGTTGATCTGCGACTGCTGAACAAGCGCGTGCTTGAGTCTTTGATCAAGGCAGGCGCCATGGATGATTTCGGCAATCGCGCCCAGCTCATGGCGGTGCTGGACAAGGCAATTGAACGCGCGCAGAAGACGCAGCGCGATGCAGAGATGGGGCAGCACGGGCTCTTTGGCGTCTTTGAGCAAGACGAACCCGCGAACGGTACTGGAGAAAAGCTGCCCAATGTTCCTGAATGGGATGAACACCAGCGCCTGGCCAATGAGAAGGAAGTTCTTGGCTTCTTCATCACCGGCCATCCCCTGGAGAAGTACACAGACAAACTGTCAAACTTCCCTAAATACAAAACGGTAGAAGCGATTCTGCAAATGACGACCGGCACCGGGCGAGATGAATTCATTGACACAGCCGGGGTAATCAGTAGTGTCCGGCCAATGAAGTCGCGCAAAGGCGATTTGTATGCGCAGGCAAAGATGGAAGACATGACCGGAACGATTGAAGCGGTTGTGTTTCCTGATGCTTACAAAAAGCTGGAAGGCATCCTGAAGCAGGAAATCCCCATGCTGGTGAAGGCCAGCATACGCGTGGAAGAAGGGTCCAATCCTAAAATCATTATCAACCAATTGATTCCACTGGATGAAGCCCAACCCAAGCTGCCGCGCTCCATTCGTATCCGCGTGCCGCTGGATACGGCCACGGAAACCACGGTGGACGCTCTGCACTCCATTTGCCACGAGCGCAAAGGCGAGGCAAAAGTGCTGTTTGCCCTGGAACGGCCCGGTGACTTCATGGTAGTGATGGAGGCGGACAGATATAATGTTTGTGCGGACCGCAGTTTTATTACCCGCGTGGAAGAACTGTTTGGCCGCAATGCGGTCCAGATCATTGATTGATGAATCTGATAATGAATTGATGTTCTGGTGATACCACCTTCCACAGTAAAAAGTTCTGCAACACGCAAGGAGTCGTTTTTGGACCCAGCAGTCAAGGCGCAACGTCAATTACAGGTCATTGAACAGCAGGTCGCCCAATTGGAAACACGGGCCAGTGCCGACCAGGACGCGCGTCTGCAACTCAAGCATTTGCAGCACCAGATCAATTTCTTACGGGAACAGATCCGCCTGCACATCAATGCATGGCAAAAGACTGAGTTGGCCCGCCATGCGCAGCGCCCATTCACCATGGATTACGTGGAGCGTATCTTCACGGATTGGAGTGAAATCCATGGCGACCGCGGTTTTGGCGACGATCCGGCCATTTTGTGCGGCATGGCCCGCTACCATGGCGAGAACGTCATGGTTATCGGCCACCAGAAGGGCCGCGATACCAAGCAGCGCGTGTATCGCAACTTTGGGCAGGCCAATCCAGAAGGTTATCGCAAGGCGTTGCGCTGCATGAAAATGGCGGAAAAATTCGGCCGCCCGATTTTTACCTTTGTCGATACGCCAGGCGCATATCCCGGCCTGGGCGCAGAAGAGCGTGGCCAGGCGGAAGCCATTGCCCGCAACCTGCGCGAGATGGCCCGTCTTGAAGTTCCCATCATCACCACCGTTACCGGAGAAGGCGGCAGCGGCGGCGCGCTGGCCATTGCCGTGGCTGACCGCGTCTTTATGATGGAAAATTCAGTGTATTCGGTGATTTCACCAGAAGGCTGCGCTTCCATTATGTGGCGCGACGCGTCCAAGAAGGAGATTGCGGCACAGGCACTGCGCATTACCGCGCCAGACTTGAAAGAAATGGCCATCATCGACGAAATCATTCCTGAGCCAGACGGCGGGGCCCATCTCGACCATGATGCCGCAGCCGCCCAGGTGGATGAAGTGCTGTCCAAACACTTTAACGAGCTGAAGCAGCAGCCATTGCAGAAGCTCCTAGACGGCCGTTATAACAAGTTCCGCCAAATGGCCCACTTCTTTACGGAATAACATTGCCGCCGCCCGGAACCATTGTTGCCCACGCTCCCTGCCGCGTTGATCTTGCCGGTGGCACCCTGGACCTTTGGCCGCTCTACCTTTTTCATCCCGGCGCTGTGACCGTGAATTTTGCGGTGAACATTCTCACCCGATGTCGTGTGAGCCGGCTCACTGAAAATAACATTCGATTCAAGTCCATTGATACCAAGGTCGAGGAAGAATTTAAGGACTTTGAACATCTCTGCTCCACAACCAAGTTCAAGCATCCTCTGGCAGCCTATCTTGCGCGGTTTTTTGCTCCCGATGGCGGATTTGAAATTGAAACCAATTCTGAGTCGCCCGCCGGCGCTGGGATTTCCGGCTCTTCCGCGCTGATGATCGCCACCGCGGCGGCGCTGGCAAAATATACAGGCAAAAAGCTGGACCGCGAACAGATTCGCGTGATCGCGCAAAACGTGGAAGCGCAGCTTATTAAAGTTCCCACCGGATGCCAGGACTATTATCCCGCGCTGTATGGCGGCGTGAGCGCCATTCATCTGGACCCCGACGGCATTCACCATACTGCCGTGCGGGTTGCGCCGGAAGAATTAGACCGCCGCTTTGTGCTGGTCTATACCGGAGCGCCGCGAAAATCCGGCATTAACAACTGGGAAGTCTTTAAGGCGCATATCAACGGCGATAAAAAAATCTTCCATAATTTTGAGCGGATCGGCGAGATTGCGCGGGCCATGCACCACGCTCTTTCCATGGCGGACTGGAAGATGGTGGCAAAGCTCCTGAAAGAAGAATGGAAGCTGCGCAAAACCAATGCTCCCAAAATCACCACGCCCATGATTGAAAAACTGGTGGCTGTAGCTTTACGCCAGGGCGCTTTGGCAGCCAAGGTCTGTGGC
>DASRCD010000487.1:0-4680 GCA_035653315.1 Candidatus Angelobacter sp. | reverse complement strand
CCGGTATTGACCCGACCCAGCCACTTCCTTTGAAGTTCCACCCCGGCCTGCCCACGCAGAACCCGAGTTCAGTGTGGACCTTCAACGGCACCATTCCTCCATACCTGGTTCAGGGCCGTTACGGTGAGCCGATCCTTCTGCGCCACCACAACAAACTGCCTGTAGATACCACGCAGAACAACGGCTTCGGACGCAACACCATCTCCACGCACGAGCACAACGGCCACCATGGTGCGGAAAATGACGGCTTCACCGGCGCGTTCTTCTTCCCGAACCAGTTCTATGATTATCACTGGCCAATCGTTCTCGCTGGCCACTTCAGCGTGAACACGGATGCAACCGATCCCCGCGCAGGTTCTCCTGACGGCAGCGGCGGCATCAACAAAGTGCCTGGCGACTGGCATGAAACCATGTCAACCCACTGGTTCCACGATCACATGTTCACGTTCACTTCACAGAACGTGTACAAAGGCAACGCTGCAATGTTCAACATTTACAGCGCCCTGGATCGCGGCAACGAAGCTATCAATGACGGCGTGAACCTCCGTCTGCCCTCAGGCACCTTGAAGGACTACGGCAACCTGGAATATGACGTCAACATTATGTTGAACGAAAAAGCATGGGACGCTGAAGGTCAGCTCTTCATGGACATCTTCCAGTTTGACGGCTTCCTTGGCGACAGGATCTGCTGCAACCTGACCTACCGGCCGTATTTTGAAGTGGAGCGCCGCAAGTATCGCTTCCGCATTCTCAATGCCAGCGTGTCCCGCTTCTTCAAGTACGGACTCTCTGACGGATCACCCATGATCCAGATTGCCAACGACGGAAACCTTCTGCCGCACCCCGTGCCACAGACGATCTCCGACGAGCAGGGCATTGCTGAGCGCTATGACTGGGTCATCGACTTCTCTCGCTACAACGTTGGCGATAAAGTCTGGCTGGTCAACGTGACTGAGTTCTCGGATGGCAAAAAGCCAACCAAAGACCGCACCCTTGCGGACGCTCTGGCTGGCAAGTCCACCGATCCTTGCGTCGGCAAGTTCCTGGAATTCCGCATTGTCCGCAACCCGGCCAAGCCTGACCTGAGCCAGGTTCCGGATACGCTGATTCCGAACCCCGATCTCTCCAGCATTCCTGTGGCCCGCGAGCGCGTGTTTGAATTCGGCGCTGGCGCTTCACAGCCTCTGCCGGCTCCAGATGACGCAGCATTCTTCACTGGCGCAGGTGGACAGACCGGCCCATGGGGCGTAAGAACGGACGGCGGCTCAACTCTCAATGCCAGCTTCGGCCGTATCTCTGCGGCTCCAAAGTTCGGTACGCGTGAAATCTGGACCCTCAGAAACCTGGGCGGTGGTTGGGATCACCCAATTCACATCCACTTTGAAGAAGGCCAGATCCTCCAGCGCACTGACCAGCTCGGAAATGATGTGGGCGTTCCTCTCTGGGAACAGGGTCGTAAAGACGTGTACCGCCTGCGTCCGGGTGGAAGCGTTAAGATCACCATGCAGTTCCGTGACTGGGGTGGAATGTACATGGAGCACTGCCACAACACCGTTCACGAAGACAATGCCATGTTGGTTCGTTGGGAAATCAACGGAGCAGGAACACCGTTCCTCAATCCGCTGCCAACCCCGATCTGCAAGGCGCAGGGCGTTACCTTCGTCGCACCGGATGACATCGCTCCAACCGCGTTCTAATACGGCGGGAGTTACACAGTAACCAGGCTGGCGGCCCGTGGCGCAAGACGCGGGCCGCCTGACCTGATTGAAATTCCGGGACGATAGAGTCTGGGCAGGGAGTTGATTACCATGCGACGGAAGTTTGTTGGGTTTGCAGCAGTTACGGCCATTATTCTTACCGCTATTTTCTTTATTACCGCGAGCTCCACGCCGGTAGCGGCCAGTTCCCGCTACGGCGCGAATTATTTCCCGAATGTCACGTTGACCACGCAGGATGGAAAACAGGTTCATTTTTATGACGATCTGCTCAAGGGCAAGATCGTTGTGATTGATCTGATCTATACGCATTGCGTGGATGCATGCCCGCTGGAAACGGCGCGTCTGGTCCAGGTGCAGAAGATGCTGGGCGACCGCGTAGGCAAGGACATCTTTTTCTATTCCATCA
The DNA here is from genome assembly GCA_035653315.1 of Candidatus Angelobacter sp. Classification (GTDB taxonomy): domain Bacteria; phylum Acidobacteriota; class Terriglobia; order Terriglobales; family Acidobacteriaceae; genus Angelobacter. Next base: position 2,556 of record DASRCD010000487.1, on the reverse strand, counting down.
GTATTGATCCTTCTAATGACACTCCCAAGGTGCTTAAAGAGTACGCGGCAAAATATCACGTTGGCCCGGGATGGACTTTCCTGACCGGCAAAAAGGAAGATATTGACCTTATCAGCAAAAAGCTTGGTCTTTATAGTGAGCCTGATCCGAATGACCGTGACGGGCACACGCCAAGCGTGCTGATTGGCGACGAGCCGAACGGGCAATGGATTCGCAACGGCGCCACTGATAATGCCCGCTTCCTCGCCAATATGATTGAAGGCTGGCTTGATAATTGGAAGAGTTCGCAGGAAGCAAAGCTCGCAAGGGGCGAAACAACCGGCGTAACGTATGATCAGGTGGCCCACGTGGATATGAGTGATAGAGGCCGCTATGTTTTTGCCAGCCAGTGCGCAGCCTGCCACACGATTGGCCATGGCGACAAGATTGGTCCGGATTTGCAGACCGTGGCCAAAGTGCGCGACCATGCATGGCTTGTCCGCATGATTACTTCTCCTGAGAAGATGATCGCGGAAAAAGATCCCATTGCCACCGCGCTCTACAAGAAATATAAGGAAGTCAACATGCCGAATCTGCGGTTGGCCGATGTGGATTTACAACAGCTGCTCGGTTTCCTGGAGCGCCAGAGCGCTGCTGCAGATCAGCAGATGTCAGGCGCACAACCCGCAACCACCAAGACAGCAACACAACCGCTGCCGTAATGGTTGTAGTGAGCGGATAGTTTGCTCACTATTCAGAAATTGATTTAGCTGCGCTCGATTGGATAGGGAGGAAAGAGCTTCATAAGCCAAGTCTTTCTCTGTCGGGCGTTCATGCAGGCGGTCCTGTGGCCGCCTGCAACCATTTTAGGGATGAATACGCGTTAGATTACGCGGGTTCGTGTTGCTGTTTGAACGATCCAAGCGGGTCTTATTCCATCATTCTTAAAACTGTGTATTTATATCCTTTGGGCTTGAATACCTGATTCAGATACTTGCCTTTGGATTCCGCCGCCAGAAATGCCTCGTACTCTTCACCAGGCACATCTGAGTACAGGTACACCTCGCCACTCTCTCGGAATTGGATTGCCAGTTCGCGCTTTTCAGGAACATATCCAAGAGAAAAGATACTGGTTGAATCAACGGGTACCAATTTCAATGCATTCTTCACTGCCAGCAATTCTTTCAAAACACTTTCTAATTGATGCAGCGGCAAAGCGTTCGCGCCGTCTGATTTTGCTTCGGCTGGATTGTCATGCACTTCCATGAACACGCCATCCACGCCAGCCGCAACTGCCGCGCGTGAAAGCAGAGGGATGAACTCCGGCTGCCCTCCGGAAACGGCTTTGCCGCCCGCTCCCGACGAAGGCAATTGAACTGAGTGGGTCGCGTCAAACACCACCGGCGCAAACTGCCGCATGATGGCCAGCGAACGCATGTCCACCACAAGATTATTGTAGCCAAAAGAGCTGCCGCGCTCGGTGAGGAAAACATTGTTGTTGCCGGATTCGCGGACCTTCTGCACGGCGTGCTTCATGTCCCACGGCGAGACAAACTGCCCTTTCTTGATATTGATCGACTTCGCATGTTTGGCCGCAGTCACCAGCAGGTCTGTCTGTCGGCAGAGAAATGCCGGAATCTGCACTATATCAACGGCGCCCGCTACGGCAGGCACATCCTGGGCTTCATGCACATCCGTCAGCACCGGCAGGCCGGTTTCCTCTTTGATCTTCTTCAGGATGCGCAATCCTTCTTCCAGCCCCGGCCCGCGAAAACTCTGGAGTGAAGTGCGATTGGCCTTGTCATAAGAGGCCTTAAAGATGTAAGGGATCTGTAGCTTGCGCGCGACCGCGCTGATAGCTTCAGCCATCTTCAGCGCATGGGCCTCACTTTCAATCACGCATGGGCCCGCGATAAGGAACAGACCGGAGCCAATGTTCAGTCCGTCTAACGAGAATGTGGTTTGGTCTGCCATTTGTAATACAAATTTGTAATTTAAAATTTACAAATTAAAAATTTAAATTCCTTACCTTCTCACAATCCGCTCTGATCTCAAAAACATCTCCACGTCTTCCGTGTTCTTGCTCTCGCGCTGCTTCAGCCGGTTCTCATAACTGGCTTTCACAAAGCTGCTGAACAGTGGATGTGGCTCCAGCGGCTTGGACTTGAATTCCGGATGGAACTGGCAGCCCAGGAAATACGGATGGTCTGGAATTTCCACGATCTCCACGTAAGTTCCGTCTGGAGTTGCGCCGGTAAGGCGCAGGCCCGCGCCGGTCAAAACTGCTTCATATTCACGATTAAATTCATAACGGTGCCGATGCCGTTCGCTTATTTCGGTTGCGCCATAGGCTTTTGCCGCCTGGCTGTTCTGCTCCAGTTTGCAGGTCCACGCGCCCAGGCGCATGGTGCCGCCGAGTTCGTCAATACCGGTGAGTTCGCGGAGTTTGTAAATAATGCGGTGCGGCGTCGCGGGGTCAAACTCGCTGGAGTTGGCTTCATCCAGTCCACAGACATTGCGCGCAAATTCAATGCAGGCCGTCTGCATGCCCAGGCAGATACCAAAGTAAGGGACTTT
>DASRCD010000486.1:0-6866 GCA_035653315.1 Candidatus Angelobacter sp. | reverse complement strand
TTTTGAAATCCCGACTTCCGCGCAGCGGAAGTCGGGTCCCTATCGTTAAGAAAATTTCCAGGCACTGAATCTACCGATGATATCGTAAAGATTTTTGTGGCTATAGTGATCCCTCCACTTCGCAAGCTCAGTGTTCGGGATTACAGAAAAAACAAATTACTTCTGGCAATGCGGACAGTAATGCGTTCCGCGCCCGCCCACGGTAATTTTTTTGATCGGAGTTTTGCAGGTCAGGCACGGTTTGCCTTCGCGGCCATAAGCGCGATGCTGGATCTGAAAAAAACCGGCTTCGCCGTCGGCATCAACGTAATCTGAAACCGAGGAACCTCCGGCTGCTATGGCGGCGTGCAGGACTTTTTGCAGAGCTGCATGAAGCTTGCGCAATTCCGCGCTGGTGAGCGTGTTAGCACGGCGGCGCGGACGAATGTGCGCACGAAAGAGAGCTTCATCGGCATAAATATTGCCGACTCCATGCAGTAATTTCTGATTGAGCAGCGCTGCCTTGATCGGGGCTTTGCTGCGATGAAACAGGCTGGAAAATTCCGCCGCGCTGATTTGCAAGGGCTCTGCGCCGGGACCGCTGAAACTGTTTTGCCGGACTTCAAGCCGTCCGAAACGCCGGGGATCAACAAACCGCAGCTCTCTTCCAGAGGCCAGCTTTGCCACCAGGTGTGTATGTTTGGGCAGCTCTGTTTCAGGCGTGGTTACCAGCACCCGCCCGGTCATGCCAAGATGAATAATCCATTGCGGATTCTGGTTCTCTTTAACTTTATTTGCTTCGGTTTTATTTGCTGCAAGGTCAACCACAATGTGTTTGCCTACACGGCGCACACGCTCAATTTGGGAGCCTTCCAGCGTGCGGGAAATTTCCGCGGCAGTGGACTTAAGCGGCTCAGGTTTGTTGCCAACCCAGACAGAGTCAATCCGGTCCCCGGCCACGCGCTTATGCAGCCCATTGGCAATGGTTTCGACTTCGGGTAGTTCCGGCATTCTTAATACTTATAACTCAATCCACAAAGAGATCCTTCGCCTTGTGGCTCAGGATTTCGTCTGCAGGCTCCCGCTTCGCTCACGCCTGCATACCGGCTCAACTTCGGCTAATTCCGGCATGGGGTGTCTATGAGATGTGAATGGTTTTGTTTACGCCACAGAATTTTACTGAGGAGTTCTACTCCATTCAAGCATGCTACTTGCAAGCCTCATGGATTACCTATGTGTCGGAGAACAAAACATTCCAGTCTGCGGCTGACTGCCTACCGGACCACAAGGCCCACAAACCGGCGGATTGCATACGAAATTCAGCCTCCGCTTTTTAGAGGGCTTGGCAACTGCCGGTTCCTGCTCAGCGGGAGACAATGTCTCGATTTTAATATCTAACTTTTGTGCAGGTTCCATGCTCCCGCTGGAACCGGCGAGGGAATGGGCAGCGCGCAACCAGTCTGCCAGATTGGCCCATGGACGCTCCGCATGAGCGGAAGAAGGTTTTCCCCAGCCCCAGAACAGCGTGCGCTTAGGGGTACGCAGGTAAAGCCCTGCATAAGGTTTCATTCTTGCTCCGTCCGGCCCGGCAAAAATCATGACAAAAACTCCCTTCAATATGTAAATGTAAATTCACATTTACATTTATGTCAAGTATTATCTGAATAAAGACAGCAGCAACCACTTATGGCCAACGATAAAGCCAAAGATAAATTAGAACCGCAGCAGGAACGCAGCCGTGAATCCCTGCGCAAGTTATTAAAAGCAGCCGCGGAGGTGCTAGGCCAGCACGGGGTGGAAGGAACAACTATCCCGCGCATTGCCCAGCATGCCGGCCTTACCCCAGGGGCAATTTACCGCCGGTTTCACGATAAGGAAGCCCTTCTGGAAGAAGTGATTCTGGGTATTCTGGAGCGTCAGGAAGAAAGGATGAAAGCCGGTTTGACCCCTACCGTGGCCGGACAAATTCCATTGCCGATATTTGCCGAGCAGGTCATCGGCGGCATGGTGCTGAGTTACCGGGCCAATGCGCCGCTGCTGCGGGCAATGCGGACCTTCGTCCAAGCCAGGATGAACACCGCATTCTGCAAACGAGCAACGCGCATGGAGACCCGCTCTTTTGCCCATGCGATTGATCTCTTTATGGCGCACAAGAAAGAAATCAAACATCCTGATCCATATGCCGCGGTTTCACTGGGACTGATCATGGTTTCAAGCACGCTGTTTGACTGGGTGGTAATGGAGATTGATGTTGCTTCCTGGAAACAGTTCCTGCCAAAAGATGACCAGCAATTGAAGCGTGAACTCACGCGGGCATTTCTGAGCTATCTGGGTGTGGAACGAAAGAAGAATTAAGGCCCAGCTTGCTAAAGACACCGCAAACAATATCCGGGTTCCGCGATCGAGTAAAAAGATATTTCTGCTGCGGCCAGCGCGGAGTCGAGTAAAATCAAGAAATCGGGCATTAAAGAATACTACATAGGGTAAGCAGCATCATGGAAGCCGCTTTCAGGATCTCTCATACCTCGGCGTTAATTCTCCATACCATCCATGCGGGTCATGTCTATGGGTTCGGCATTATGGAAATCACGGGCCTGCCCAGCGGAACCATTTATCCCGCCTTGCGTCGCCTGGAAAAAGACTCCTTTATTCGCGGTGACTGGGAAGATAAAAGGGTCACTCTTGCCAAGGACCGTCCGCCGCGCCGCTATTACAAGCTGACGCGCCAGGGAAAAGAAGCGCTGGCTTATGCGGTTGAGCGCTATCCATTGCTCGCCCGCCTTGCACCTGCACCTGAAGAGAAAGCAGCCCGCACATAAGTGAGAATGTTATGCAGTCGAATCCGCAAATTCGCAGTTTGATCTGGCAGAGCACCTTTCTTTTACGCACAGCAAGCCTGTTGGTCCCTAAACAGCGGCGCGCAAGCTGGTACCAGGAGTGGCATGCGGAAGTGTGGCACTGGCTGCACTTTCTGGCGGAATCAGGCCGGCTGAACCAGCAGACCACATTGGAGCTGGTGCGGCATTGCTGGGGCGCGTTTCCGGATGCCCTGTGGCATCGTTTTGACCGGAAGAAAACCATGGCGCTGTTTGAACAACGGCTGCGTAGCGCCCGGTTCTGCATGGGAACCATTGCAGGCGGATTGATTTTCCTGGTGCTCATTACAGGCTTTGCTCCCACGATCCGCTCTCAATTCAAGCCTTTGCCTTTTACACAGCCGGAGCGGCTGGCCTATTTTTCCATGCAGGGCTATTTCTCCAGGTTTAATGAAGAAAGCCTCTTTCGAGATACCGCGCGCTGGGTTGAACACAGCAAAACAGTGGAAGCGATAGCATCTTATTCCTGGTATCCCGCGGTGCTGGCTTTGCCAAAGGGAGTAGTGCGGGACTTCAGCGCCCGTGTTTCCGCCAATTTCTTTCAAGTCCTGGGAAACAAAGCTGAATTGGGCAGGGTCTTTGTGCCGGGTGACGAGGTTGCCTGTCCGCATTGCGTGGTGATTACAGACCGGCTTTGGAAATCGCAATTTGCTTCAGATCCAAACATTGTGGGCAGGACGTTTTCGCTGGACGGCAGAGAATCCACCATCATTGGCGTGCTGCCGCAGAGCTTTGTTTTTACATTTCCTGAAGTCTCTATCTGGATGCCGCCGCACTGGGACACTTCTACTCAAAATCTGACTGAGCGTACCGGAGCGGTGCTGCGCCTGAAACAACAGGCGACTCTGGCCCAGGCGGGAAAAGAATTCCACGAATTTGCCGAAAACAGCGGCTACGGCCGTTCACAAATGGAGTCATTCACGGCGCGCGCCCATCAGGGAACCAAGCTGTATCTATTCTTCTGCGCGCTGTCTTTGCTGGGTGGAATCGCATTGGGAAGCAGACGCCTGGCAGGAGCCAAAACAAGCCAAATGAAGCTTAGCCGCCGCGATAGTCTGCGCTGGTGGGGTTTCTTTCTTGCAAAAACCCTGTTACTGCTGGCTGTTTGTTTTGTCGCCGCATTAGAAATCACCGGCAGAGTCTCCATCATGCTCACCGGCTCGCTGCATCCGCTGGTAGGCCCTGCTTCCACATGGTTGTTTCTGGTTACGGCCATGATTGCTCTTTCATGGTCATTGCATGACCAGGGCCGCCGTTGCCGCTTTTGCCTGAACCGGCTTGGCCATGAGGCATCCGTAGGGACGCCCGGCTATCTGCTGCTGGATTGGTGGGGCACGGAACTGGTGTGCTCAGATGGGCATGGCCTGCTCCATGTTCCGGAGATGAAATCAAGCTGGCAGGAATTTGACCAGTGGGTTTCACTCGATGAATCATGGAAAGCGTTGTTTGAGCATGAACAGACCGTTTCTGCTCCTTAATCATTACTGCGTTTGATACTTTTAATAAGGGCCAAGCCATGAAGAAAATTCTTTTATTCACTACGCTGAGTCTTGGAGCAGTGCTGCTTCTGGCGCAGGAGCACAATCACAATGCTCAGCAAAGCTCCGGCGCACAAAGTGACTTGAATGCCACCACGGAAGCCATGAGCCACGGCCATGATCATGAAGAGCATGAGCACATGGGCATTCACATGCACATGACAGAATTGCGAAAGGTGCAGCCCGGCGATGCAGCCAAGGCACAGGAAATAGTGAATGAGGCGCGGCCTGCACTGGAGAAGTATCGCGATTATCACGTGGCCCTGGCTGAAGGGTTCAAGATTTTTCTTCCCAACGTTCCACAGAAGATGTACCACTTCACCAATTACGAAAATGCCATGGGTGAGGCTTTCCGCTTTGATCCCACCAAGCCAACATCGCTGCTTTATGAAAAGCACGGCGATGATTACAAATTGATTGGGGCCATGTACACAGCGCCTGTGCGCTTCAGCGAGGAGCTGTTAAATGAACGCATTCCCCTGAGCATGGCGCAATGGCACCAGCATGTGAATATGTGCCGCGCGCCCCACGGCCAGGAACGTGAAATGCTGAGCAAAGACGGCAAATTTGGTCTGAATGGTTCCATTCACACACAAGAGGCCTGCGAGGCTGCCGGCGGAACGTTTATCCCGCACGTTTTTGGCTGGATGGTGCACATGTATCCATGGGAGAAGACACCCGAAGCGATCTGGTCCGTGGAGCGGCAGCTTGATAAAGCAGCTTCAGCGCATCACGATCATGGAGACATGGCTGGCCATTAGGCTTTTTTGATGTCCCGAACGAACCAAGGTGGCCCCTTGCTAGGTGAGGGACTGCGAGAAACACTCATTCGAACTTAATTGCGATTTCCCGTCCTGATTCGCCTTTAGTAGCAGGATGCCGCATAGCAGCCACTTTGAATTGCATTCCTGGTGGAAGGAGCGCAGGTTCGAGTTTATAGCTTCCACCCGCAATGCTCAAGCGCGTCTTAAGGCCAAAGTATTCTGGGAATTCCACTGTTTCCTGCGCGCCGCAACAGATATAGAGTGACAGCAAGTCGCAAAACTGCAAAACATCGGTGAGTAATTCCAGTTCCTCTTTGCTATAGCTTTGCTGGGAGGTAAGCTGGCTTTGCCGCTCGGATTCATGAGACAAAAATCGCTCTTCTTTTTCGCGATCAGGCCCGGAAAGTTGAGTAATGCTGTGCTGGGCAAGACGGGTGAAGTGGCGGCTTACAATAAATCCACCAGCAGGGCTTGAGGATGCGGCAATCTCAATTGATTTTTCCCATGCAAACAGAAACTCGCCTACGCTGCATTCCACAAAGGACCGGGGCGCATTCTTGCCTACCGACCGGCTCTGCATAATGGCTTGAGCATCAGGCACTCCCCATCCGGCATCGTGCAAGGCAATCGCCCGGACAATCTCAGCGTCAATTGCTGGAAGATTTGTTCCCGTTAACTTTGCGGCAAATTCACTGGCAAGTACGGCATGGGAGGGCTGGGTAATCATCCAGCAGGCATCGTAAGGCTGGCGTTGGGTGCGTTCAACCACGCTCCATGCCGGGGAAGCGCCATTGGCAGAAGGCGGGGCCGGTTGCACAGGACGGAGAATCATCAGCTTGGACGCCGCTTGGCAATGCGCCGCGGCATGGCCATGGCCCGTGCCGGGCCGCTGCTGGAAGGCGGCTTCTTCATGCCGTCTAATAGCTCTTTCAACGCTACGGCATTGTTATGCTCCTGGTCACGCGACGAATAGACCAGCGTAATGCGCTTATGCTCACCGATAAGACTATAAAGAGTTTGCAGGTCAGTGGATGCTTCAGGCGTGCATAGCTCTTTGAAATAACGCTTTTTAAAAACTACCCAGTTCGCGCTGGAGTGGAACCATTTGCGCAGAGTGTCAGATGGAGCAAGGTTTTTAAACCAGTGGTCAATGCGCGCGCTTTCTTTCTTTACCCCACGCGGCCATAGGCGGTCCACCAGGACACGCTGGCCGTCAGAGAGTGACGGCTTATCGTAGGCTCGCTTGATCTCAACCGGCATGGATTAACAACAGTACCTGGGGTTTTCAAAACGCCGCACTACAGACATAATAGTCATTTGAGGCAAACAGCGTCCATTTTTCTGATGATAGTTTTGGCCGGGTTGCTGTCCGGATGCGGCAAGGATCCAGCGCAGATGACCGATGCCGAATTGGGACTAAATGCCCAACAGTCGCGCGGCCGCAAAGTTTTTAATATTTATTGTCTCGCCTGCCACCCTGCTTATTCTTCCAGTGGCAACAAAGGGCCGGGGCTCAAAAAAGTATTGCAAAAAGAATACCTGCCGAGCGGGCTTACGGCCACGGACCAGCATGTGATGCAAACCATCATGCAAGGGCGAGGCATGATGCCTTCTTTTGGCAATCAACTGGACCAGCAGGAAATCCAGGACGTGATTGCGTATCTGCATACGTTGTAGTCCCGTTGATTCGCCATCTTTTTGGCTGCATC
>DASRCD010000485.1:0-4148 GCA_035653315.1 Candidatus Angelobacter sp. | reverse complement strand
TAGCGAGCTGGAATCTGCGGGTTATCACGCGCAGGTCAAAATAACGCCATCACATACGCTGAGTTTCTATCTGGAAAAAGGCGTGAGAACACCCATTCGCTACCACGACCAGCAATTTTTTATTGGCGAGCGAAAGGTGAGCGCAGAAGATTTGTTGCAGGACACAGAACAATGTCCGGAAAACTTTAGCGCCAATGTGCTGTTACGGCCCCTTGTGCAGGATTATCTTCTGCCAACGCTTTGTTATATCGGCGGCCCTGCTGAGATCGCCTATTTTGCCCAGATTGAAGTTGTTTACCGCCAGCTTGCCGGACGCGTTACGCCGGTCCTTCCGCGCATCTTTGCCACTCTGATTGAACCTCGCCAGGCCAAGCTGCTGGACCGTTACCAAGTTGAGCTGCCGGAACTTTTCAATGGCCCGGAGAAAACGCGGGAATTGATTGGCTCACGCGCGCTGCCGGATAGCATTTTGAAGAGCTTTGATCAGGCAGCAGAGCATCTGGAGCAGGCGTTAACGCTGATTCAAGGGCCATTGGAAAAGCTGGATAAAACTCTGGTGGATGCCGCCGAAAATGCGGGTACCAAAATGCGGTATCAATTACAGACAATTCGAGATAAAGCAGCCCGTGCCGAAACACGGAAAAATTCAGAAGTCCAGCACCACGCGGATGAACTCTCGACCGCGCTTTATCCCAACAAAGACTTGCAGGAGAGAGGCATCGGCGCAGCTTATTTCTTATTAAAATATGGGCATGGCGTGTTGGAGCAGATCAAAGATCAAACACAAGCACAATGCGCCGCACATCAGGTAATCCCGATTCAAGCCTGATACTGCCAAATTAAACACTACTGACAAGGATTTCTGCATATTATTGCGCCGTCAGGCGTTATGCACAAATAATCGAATCAGCCAAAAAGTGATGGCAGCCATGGTGGCGCCCGCTGGGATGGTGATGATCCATGCCCAGACAATTCTTCTGGCCACGCCCCAGCGCACGGCGGAGATGCGGTTGGTTGCGCCCACGCCAATAATTGAACCGGTGATGGTATGGGTGGTGCTTACGGGAATGCCCCAGAGCGCGGTCATTACCAGCGTGAGAGCCGCGGCTGATTCGGCGCAGAACCCTCCCACAGGTTTGAGCTTGGTGATTTTTGATCCCATGGTCTGGACGATTCGCCAGCCGCCGAAATAAGTACCCAAGCCAATGGTGAAGTAAGCCCCCAGAATAATGGGATAGTGGAAACGGCCCCAATCACCGGCAGCATCTTTGGCAGAAATAAATCCGCCGGCATACAGCGCGCTTACCACAATGCCCATTGTCTTTTGGGCATCATTGCCGCCATGGGCAAAACTTACGCCTGCTGAAGATAGCAACTGCAATCCGCGGAACAGCTTATCGATGCGACGGGGCGCGGAGTTTTTGAAAATCCATGAGACGGCAACCATCAAGCCGAACGCCAGCAGAAAGCCAATAAGCGGCGAAATTACAATGAAGAGCAGTGTGTTTTTCCAGCCAAGCGGGATGATCACTTTGAATCCGGCCCGGGCAATGGCCGCGCCCGCATAACCACCAAAAAGCGCATGAGATGAAGAAGTGGGCAATCCAAGAAACCATGTGATCAGGTTCCAGATAATTGCGCCCACAAGCCCGGCCAGCACCACGTATTGCGTAACAAACTCCAGATGCACCATGCCTTTGCCCACTGTTTTGGCAACGGCCGTTCCGAGCCCAAAGGCGGCCAGGAAATTGAAAACTGCCGCCCACAACACGGCAATCCTGGGCGACAACACGCGCGTGGAGACAACTGTGGCAATGCTGTTGGCCGCGTCATGAAATCCATTGATGAAATCGAAAGAGAGCGCTAGAAAAACCGTTATTACCACCAAGACCAAGCTTGTATGCACCTAGCTTTTTCCCCTCACAGAGTGAATTCTTCGCAACTTTTCTTCAGGCGCTTTTCAAGACCACGCCTTCCAGAACGTTGGCGGCATCCTCAGCCTTATCCGTGGCGGTTTCCAGCACTTCATAGAGTTCTTTGAGTTTGATGAGTGAGATCGGGTCTTTCTCTTTTTCAAAGAGAACGGCTATGGCGGCGCGTGCAATGCCATCCGCCTCATTTTCCAGTCGGTTGATTTCCACGCAGTACTCCAGCACGTTATCGTGCTTTTTTTCCAGGCGGGCAAGTGCATCAGTAAGCTGATCAGCCTGCTTCACAATGATCCCGGCTAGCAATGAAGCAGCTGGTGGGGCGTTTGTGATCTTGTACATCACCAGGCGGACGCCGGCAGCATAGACAAAATCCAGCACGTCATCCAGAGAGGAAGCCAGGCGGTAGATGTCTTCCCGGTCAAATGGAGTGATAAAGGTCTGGTTGAGTTTTGTAAGAATATTGTGGGTCATGTCGTCGCCACGGTGTTCTATGTCTTTAAGCTGCTGCACCCTGACGTCAATATCCTGGAAGCTTTCAAGCGTTTGCTTGAGCAAACGGGCGCCATCACCCAGGTTGCTGGCCATTTCGGCAAACATGTCAAAGAATTTTGTGTCTCTGGGAATCAATCGAACCATGCAGTCTTGGGCTCCTGCAAACTGTTAACAGATTGTTAAAGTCAACCGGAAAATATCGCACGGTGGGTCTGCAATGGTCAAACGGAAGGAAGCAGGGAAAGAAGAAAAGCCGCCTTGCGGCGGCCTTTAACTTGTTCAAATAAAACCACTTACAGCGTGCTCTCGATTTCAAACCCCCAGGCTTCAAGCAAAGGTTCTGGAATATACTTGCTGTTTTTATTTCTGCGTGCCCACTCACGCAAACGAGTAGACCGGATGTATTGATCAGGCGTCAGCTTGAATTCTTTTACTGCCTGCTCAAAGGATGTAACCACGGGGATAATTGGCCCGATTGGTTCAGGTTTTCCCCAGTTTGGATTACCGCGTCGCCTTGCCATAGTAGGTTTCGCCCCTGCCTTTTTAAATAATAGAAAGTGCTTACTTTATGAAAATAAGACCTAAAATTTGGATTCCTGACGGCTGCCCCGGGTTTCAACTTTCGCAAAAAAAGCCTACACTTTACCTAACAAGAAGGAGTCAGATGTCCCAGAAAAACCATTCATTATAAAGCTATTTAGCCCAGTTTGCAAGGCCTTTTCACATCGGAATGCGATGGGTGGTTTAACGTCAAAATGGCTTTATTTGCTTACATTTCTCGCAGAACCCCATATCTTGCGGACGGGACTATACCCCAAAAGCAGCTCATCATAATAATCTTCTTAGCTTCTCCACTAAATAATTCCGCCGAATACCAGGATTGGCATTTCACTTCTCCGTTACTCTCCATATCCGTGAACCGTTGCTTGCGCACCTTCTCTAGTATGATGGTGGCCTAAAAATTTAAGGCACTTTTAGCAGGAGGAAAGAAATGAAGTTTGTGGCGCGTTTTGTGGCGACACTGATTTTGGGCTCCTTTCTTTTGACGTCGGCTTTTGCCGAAAATGAATTGAAATCGTCAACCAACTCATTTACGCCGGAGGCGACCGCCTCAAACGCAAGCACAGGTTCCACCGATTATCTGGCTCCTGCCATTCCCATGCCGCCGCAGGCCACAACTCAATCCAAATCCAGCAGCAATGAAACCACCCCTGTTGTTGACGTATTTATTGGATATTCATTCGTGCGTTTCGGCACACATGCCGCCGCAGTCCCCAGCGGAACGCAAAAAGAATCTTTCAACTGGCACGGTCTTACTGGAGCACTTGCCGGCAACGTGAACCGGTGGTTCAGCCTGGTGGGCGATCTTGGAGTCTATAGAATCAAAGACCTTCCGCCGGGAATCAGCGGAAGCGCCTATACATATATGTTTGGTCCCCAGTTCTCGCATCGTGGTGAACGCTGGACCCCATTTGTTCATGCCCTGTTCGGCGCTGCGCGACTGTCTGATATTCAGGTCACCACCATTCCTACCGGCTCTTCTTTCTTTAACCGGTCTTTTTCTGAAAACGCTTTTGCCACCGCTCTGGGTGGCGGCGTGGATGGCAATTTCAATAAGCACATCGGCGTCCGCATTTTCCAGGTTGAATATCTGCTTACCAAGTTCACTGACGGCAATAACAATAAGCAGAACAGCCTGCGCGCCTCGGCTGGAGTGGTCATTCA
>DASRCD010000484.1:0-5261 GCA_035653315.1 Candidatus Angelobacter sp. | reverse complement strand
ACATCACTGCAAGCCTGAGTTGCTGCTGGGTAAACCAGAGTAGCGTTACTTTTTCATGTTCATACGCATCATAGATGGGATAGAGCTGGACTGGCCTTCTGTCTCGCCTACCGGCGCGAGCTGTTGTCCGGCCGGAGGGGCATTATGGGCTTCTTGGCGCGTCTGCGAAATCTTTCCAGTGTCCAGCGCAATACATTTATCGCCTGCTTTCTTGGCTGGTCTCTGGACGCCTTTGATTTTTTCATTCTCGTTTTTTGCGTAAGCGCAATCGGGGCGGACTTTCACACCAAAGTCTCTTCTGTGGCGGAGGCCATTTTTATTACATTGGCCATGCGTCCGATAGGTGCATTTTTATTCGGCATGATGGCGGACCGTTTTGGGCGCCGTCCAACCCTGATGATCGATATTATTGCCTACTCCATATTTGAGCTGGGCTCCGCCTTTGCACCTTCCCTGGGGATGTTCCTTGTGATGCGCGCCTTGTTTGGAATTGCCATGGGTGGTGAATGGGGCGTGGGTGCCGCGCTGACGTTTGAAACTTTGCCCAAAGAAGGCCGCGGATTCTTTTCCGGATTGCTACAGGAAGGTTACGTGGTCGGCTACCTGATGGCCGCGCTGGTGTATGCCACTGTGTTTCCTTATGTCGGCTGGCGAGGCATGTTTGTGATTGGCGCGCTGCCTGCATTTCTGGTGATTTATATCCGCACCAAAGTGGATGAGTCACCGGCGTGGCAAAAGGGACGGCAGCAAAAAAGAGAAAGCCATCTGGGCCGCGATATTCTTACCTTCCTTGGCAGCTTTGTGGTGCTTGCCATCCTGATGTTTGCTTTCAATTCTTTCAGCCATGGCACGCAAGATTTGTATCCAACGTTCCTGCAAAAGAACCACCACTTCACGCCCAAGACTGTGGGGCTGATTGCGATTGTTTACAACATTGGCGCGCTGCTGGGCGGCGTGATCTTTGGCTCATGGTCAGAAAAAGTTGGACGGCGCAAGGCCATCATCATTGCTTCACTGCTAGCTATTCCCTGTATTCCGCTCTGGGCTTATGCACACGGAGTTGTCATGCTGGCCATTGGCGGCTTCCTGATGCAATTCATGGTGCAGGGCGCGTGGGGAGTGGTGCCTGCCCACTTGAATGAACTTTCTCCGCCGGCGGTGCGCGGCACATTTCCCGGACTCGCCTACCAGCTTGGCAATCTGCTCTCTTCACGCAATTCCGTGATCCAGGCAAAGCTGGCGGAAGAGCGCTTTGGCGGCAGCTATGCGCCAGTGCTTTCGTGGACCGTGCTGATCATCGGCTCCCTGGTGGCATTTGTAACCTGGCTCAGCGGAGAGAGAAAAGGCGCAGATCTCTCCAGTACGGAAATGTCCACCGAGCGGACCAGCAAAAGAAATGTACCCAAGGCGGCCTGAGTTAAGGCCGCGCTCTTACGATCCGATCGTCGCCGGGATGGTTCGGCACGGTTGTATGAAGATTGCTGGTGCTGAAATAAAGGAACCCATCCGGGCCTTCCACCACATCCCGAATGCGGCCAAACTTATTTTGCCAGAGAATCTGTTCGGCTGTGACCTGGCGTCCGGCAGGAGCATTGAAAAATAGCTGATGCACATGATGAGCGTAAGTATTATCAGCAAGGCCAAGCAGCGCGACCAACATGCTTCCATCCCAGCCAGGAATGGTAGCGCCATGGTAGAAAGTTACGCCTGAAGGCGCAGCAGTGACTGGCACAAAAAGCCTTACTGGATCAACAAACGCCGGATTTCCGCAGATGCCGACACACGTGGGCCAGCCATAATTGCCGCCCGCCACCACTGCGTTCACTTCATCATTTGAGGTTGGACCGTGATCAGTGGCATAGAGTTGCCCTGCGCTGTCCCAGGCCAGGCCTTGCGGATCACGGAAGCCTAACGCATAAACAAATGGATTTTGCGGAAATGGATTTCCTGCTGCCGCTGTGCCATCCAGATTGAAGCGCAGAATCTTTCCATTCATGGACGTAATGTCCTGCGATGTTGCCTGCGTGTCATGGTCGCCAGTACTGAGATAAAGCAGGCCATCCGGGCCAATGGCAAGGCGTCCGCCTGTGTGGTCAGCCGCCTGGACTTTGTAATCAAAAAGCATTGGTCCAAGCGTGCCGGTATTGCCGGTAACGGTGACGCGCGCAATGTGGCAATGCAACCCGTCTGCCAGTTGCGTGCAGTAATGGATATAAATAATGCCATTGCTGGCGAAGTTGCGGTCAAGGTCCATGCCGGTAAGCCCGGCTTCAAATCCCGGCGTTTGCGAACTGATGTCCAGAACAGGCGTGGCGACCAGACCAGATGCTGTGATTACGCGTAGCCTTCCAGCCGGCTCAGTAAAGAAGAGCCGGCCATCGGGTGCAAAAACCAGTGACCATGGATTATCCAGACCGGTTGCTACATCTTCAGTGTGCAGCGTTTTATCTGAAGCCACGTTCGCGCCCGGAGTTGGAGTAGGCGTGGGTGATCCAATTGGCGTGGGAGTGGCAGTGGGAGTGGGTGATGGAACTGGTGTTGCCGTGGGTGTAGGTGTAGGAGTTCCGTTTGCAGGCCCCGGCGCGCTTACGCTGCCGCACCCCACCAGAAATGTTCCAGATGAAAGTACAAGAATGATGATGACAGAGCGTAAAACAGAAGAAACCTGGACGAGCATACAGACTCCGAAAGCTTTGATTACCAGAGGAGAGCTTCTGTTTTTCTAGGATGCGCAGCCAGCCTGACGGTCTGCCCTGAAACTTGATGAATCTTTGTTAACAAATACCTTCTGGGTATTGCGTGAAGCACGACAAGACGCTTGTATTGATCAACATTCATTAGTAAAAATCATTCATCAGTAAAATCAGATAACCACGTGCTGACTCATTTCATTCCGTTCTCGCCTGATCAGCCTGCGGAGTACTTTACCCAGTTTCCCGCCGCGCCCGCTGTTTTTCTGCTGCGCGGAGAAGATGAGTCGGCAGAGCCCTACGTCAGCAAGACCACAAATCTAAAAAAGCGCCTGCAAAGGCTGCTTGCGCCGCCGGAGTCGCAATCGAAGCGGCTGAATTTGCGGGAGCGCGTGGCCAAAGTTGAATATTCACTCACCGGGTCCGATTTTGAGTCAGGTCTGCTGCTGTACAAACTTTTTCGGCAGGAGTTTCCCGGTAGTTACCAAAAACGTTTACGGCTGCATCCCGCGCCGCTGATCAAGTTGAACCTGGAAAACGACTATCCACGGGCTTACGTCACCACGCGCCTGGGCAAGCTGACGGGAAAATCTCTTTACTATGGTCCGTTTCGCTCCCGTACCGTGGCAGAAAAGTTTCTCAATGACTCGCTGGACCTCTTCAAGATACGGCGTTGCACTTTTGATCTCAATCCTGATCCGGCTTTTCCCGGCTGCGTTTATTCAGAAATGAAGATGTGCCTGGCGCCATGCTTTAAAGGCTGCACTAATGAAGCTTATGCTGAAGAAGTAAGCCGGGTGCAAGCATTCTTTGATTCCAAAGGGCAGCTAGCGATTGCGGAATTAGAATCGGAACGGGAACGCCTTTCCGCGGAACTCGATTTTGAGGCAGCGGCGCAGCAGCACGCAAAGATCACCAAAATCAAAGGCACTCTTTCAGCCTGTGACGATATCTGCGGACGCCTGGACCAGTTGGAAGCCGTGATGATTCAGCCTTCGGTTGAGCCTAAATCCGTGACGCTCTTTCACTTTTACAAAGGCGAGCTGGCCGGGCCAATGCAGTTCGCCATGGAAGCTGAAGATGAGAGCCAGCCAATGGAGGCGCGCATCCGGTGGGCCCTGGACCAGTTATCTAATACCAGCGCCCGCTCAACGCAGCACTTTAGTGAATGTCTTGCGATCCTTAAGCGCTGGTTTTATCGCACGCATAAAGTGGGGGAAGCATTTTTCGCCAATGAGAAGGGCGAACTGCCCATGCGCAGGATTGTGCGGGGAATCGGAAGAGTCTTTCGCGGGGAAAAAGAACAGCCAGCAGAAACCGTGCAACCGCAATTACCAATATCTGAGAGCTTGGCTGAATAAGGTGTTCATGCCATTGGAGCGCTCATGGCTTTTTCCGGCTCCATATTTAATTCTTCATTTACCTTTTCATGTAAAACAGAAAACGCGATGAACAAAGGTGATTCCAGAGAAGCAGCCAGGCAAACATAAATGGTGCGCGCAACCCACGGATAAGCTGCGCCACTGAGGGTCCAATGATCCCATGACCAGTTCAATGCATAATTTGTGATCCAGTAAGCAAAATAGCCAACCAGAGCCGACTTAATCAGAAACATTGTAAAAAATATTTCCCAGCCTTCAGTAAGTTTCAGAGACTTTCGCATTGCCTGAGCTGCGGAGATATTTAGGTTAGCCATCAATTCCGGAATAGCCAGTCCAAACCTGGAAAGCAGCGCACATACCAGGACCACCATCAGGCTTATCCCTGCGGTAACCGGCCAAAACTTTCTACCCAAATGGAAAAAATCCAGCAAATTCATCGTGGCGAATACCGATATAGCCCGGCCAATATAAAAAAATGTCCACGTCAACAAGGCAATTTTGAGCACAGCTCCCAGCCGCTTGCGTGGTAAAGAGAAGGAATCGGCAATCGCCATCTGATCAGATTCTGTGTCTTGATGAAGAGTGGCGGCAATGGCCGCAAAGAAAAACATGCTGGTGATCCAATAAACCAATCCCATTGCCCACCCATCCACAAAGAAATAAGCGATTAACACTTTTGGAGAAAACTTTATAGCTATGTGGGCCAGATATCGATTGATAGGATGTTCAACATAGTTGAACAAATAAGCCAGCAGCGCTGGAATAAGAGCAATCCTGAAGTAGATCCAGAAATTTTCCGCATAGAGCTTATAGCTCCTTGAGAGTACGTAATTCCAGGACAACTCAGGAACATCCGGCGATGGCGGCATAGCGGGTTGAAAATCATTCATAAGCTTTTCCAAGTTGCTTTCTGTAGATCACGCGAATTTCCTCGCGCCATCTTTCATCCACGCCCACCAGCATCCATTCAATAGAGGGAGAGAAATAGCGCAAGATTGTATCTGTGGCGGGATGAATGCGGAGCGATGGCGCAACCAGCATCAATAAAGGCGGCCTGGGTGAAAGCTGCACGCCATTGAAATAGCCGTATTTCTGGAACTCTCCGCGAGTGTGGTGCCAGGAAACACGCGCCCAGTAATCAAGGCCCTGAAGCGGCAGATGGATGTCTTCATCCGCTTTGAGTTCCAGC
>DASRCD010000483.1:0-7281 GCA_035653315.1 Candidatus Angelobacter sp. | reverse complement strand
AGATCGGCTATTATGAAGCGCCGGACGGGGAAAATGAGTCGCTGTTTGCCGCCGACTATATTTCGCGCTATCTGAAAAAAATGAAAGAAGAAGGCGTGGAAGATGTGCGCGTGGCCGTGCTCTACCGGCTCAACTCGCAGTCACGCCTTATTGAAGAAGCCATGCGCCGGTACCAGCTTCCGTACCAGGTAGTCGGCGGATTTTCTTTCTACGAGCGCGCAGAAATCAAGGACATGATCAGCTATCTCAAGCTGATCAACAATCCACAGGATTCCATCGCCTTGTTGCGTGTGATCAACACGCCCACGCGAGGCATTGGCAAGTCGACCATTGAAACACTGGAGCGGCTCTCACTGGAAACAGGCATGTCCTTGTGGTCGGCCATCAGTGAAGCGATTGAGCGCAAGCTGCTTCCGCAGCGCGCCCTGGCCGCGCTCAAAGGTTTCAAAGAGCTGATTGAAGACGCTCGCGCCATGTTGCTGGGAAAGTTTGGTGAACGCCTGGCGGAAACGGCGCAAACCGAAGAAGAGTCTCACCACGGGGACACGGAGACACGGAGCGGAAAAGAGGCAGAGGCAGAAAAGGAAGCAGAATCCTCTGACACTTCCTTTGATACTTATCAATTCGGAGAAAACATCAGCTTTGATTTTGGCGCGAACGAGCCCGAAGAGCCGGAATTCACAGACGACGTAACTGCATTTCCGGCAGAGGAAGCAAATGAGAGTGATGCCGAGGCGACCGAGTCTGCGAATGCAGAAGCCGTGGAAGGTTTTCGCGCTCCCGGCGGTCCGGCCAGCATTCCTGAAGTTCTCAAGTTCCTGATTGACCGCACCGGCTATATCAAGCAGTTGGAAGAAGAACATACACCAGACTCGCTGGCGCGTATCGATAACCTGCGCGAACTGGTGAATGCGGCCATGGACTCGCGGGATCGTGGTGAAACGCTGGCGGAATTTCTGGACCACGCCGCGCTGGTGAGTGACGTGGATACTTATGATCCGCGCGGCACGGTCACATTAATGACGCTGCACTCTGCCAAGGGGTTGGAGTTCAGCCTGGTGTTTCTTATCGGCCTGGAAGAAGGCCTGTTTCCGCATTCGCGCGCTTTCAACGATCCTGACCAGATGGAAGAAGAGCGCCGCCTTTGTTATGTGGGCATGACCCGTGCTATGGACCTTCTGGTGCTGAGCACCGCGCGTTATCGCCGCCGTTACGGCACGGACATGCCGGATGCCACCGTGCCCTCGCGCTTTCTGGAAGAAGTGCCGCCGCAGTTGCTGAATGAGTTGGGCGCATCGCGCTCCCGCACCGCTTCTTCCTATCAGGATTCCGATTACTCTGACCGCCATTACAGTTATGAAGATGAAGACCAACGGCCCGCTTCCAGCGCAAACCGACAGTATGCCCGGCCCCAGGCCAAAGCAAAGACCAGCGGCGGGTATTCCGGGCCAAAATACAATTCCATCGACAATATTGCCGAGTTCTTCGCCTCGCGCGGCAAAAAGTTTAACCGTCCGCAGGTGCCGGTGGAAAAGCCAACCGGAGGAAGCTCTTTCCGTCCCGGCCAGCGGGTAAAACATCCGAAATATGGTGAAGGAGTGGTTTACCGGCGTGAAGGTGAGGGAGAAGATGCCAAGATTACGGTACAATTCCCAAGATTCGGATTAAAAAAGCTGGTGGAAAAGTTCGCGCACCTTGAAAGGGCGTAACCATTTTCGCAGTTTATCTTTTACCAGGACAGGTACATGGCAAATACGAAAGCACTGAGCAGGGAAGAACGTAAAAAATCCAAGCGCACAGCGCGCAAGAAACAGGCCCCCAAGAAGCCCCGCGATTACGCACGCGGCTCCAAAAAGCCCAAAGTCAAAAAGCTGGCTCGCGGCGCGTCCAAGCGTTAAGTGATTTGTGAATGGCGTAGAGACGCTTGCCTGCGTCTCTACGCCGTACTCATGCATTGAAGGAGGCCTTTCTGGCCAGCCAACTTTTCGCCAAGAAATCTATTGATAAGCTGATCGCCGATTCTGAAAGCCCTGAACACCGGCTCAAGAAAACTTTGGGTCCATGGTCGCTCACGGCTTTGGGCATTGGCGCTATTATCGGCTCAGGTATCTTTGCGCTCACCGGAACTGCTGCCGCCGGTGAAACTGGCGATCCTTCTTTTTACAAAGTGCAGGTGCTGGATTTATTTATGCACCTGGTCCATGGCGGCGGTCTGCATGACATCGTAATGTATGGCCGTCCCCCGGCTGGTCCAGCCATTGCGATTTCTTTTCTGCTGGTGGCTGTGGCCTGCGCCTTCGCCGGGCTCTGCTATGCGGAGCTGGCGTCTATGATTCCCATTGCCGGCAGCGCATACACATACAGTTATGCCACGCTGGGCGAATTGATCGCCTGGATCATTGGCTGGGACCTGATTCTTGAGTACGCCGTGAGTAATGTCGCGGTGGCTGTGGGGTTTGCCGGATACTTTAAGGCACAGCTTGCCGCCTTTGGCGTGAATCTCCCTGATAAATGGTCCACGCCGGTTTTCACTCCGGAAGGCTGGAGCCATTCTTACTTTAATTTTCCGGCGTTTCTGATTGTTTTTATCCTCACCGTGTTGCTGGTCCGCGGCGTAAGGGAGTCCGCTGAGGCCAACAATGTAATGGTGATGATCAAGATTGGCGCCATTTTTCTCTTTCTGGTTGTCGGCGGCATGCTGGTGAAGCCCGCCAACTGGCATCCATTTGCGCCCAGCGGTTTTCCCGGTATTATGGCCGGCGGCGCTATTATTTTCTTTACCTATATTGGTTTTGATTCGGTTTCCACGGCGGCGGAAGAATGCCGCAGTCCTCAGCGTGACCTGCCCTTCGGCATTATCGCCTCGTTGATTGTTTGCACAATTTTGTACATCGGCGTGGCTATTGTGCTGCTCGGCATGATGCCGTACAGCACTTTCGGTTTGCCGGGCGAGCCCAGTGATGCTCCCGTGATGTACGCGCTTAAGCAGCTTGGCGCAAATCACTTCTTTCAGGCGGTGATTGTGATTGGCGCGCTCACCGGAATGATTTCCTCGCTGCTGGTCTTTCAATACGGGCAGACGCGCATCTGGTTTGCCATGTCGCGCGATGGTCTGTTGCCGAGATTTTTCTCTACGCTGCACTCCAAATTCAAAACGCCGCACTGGTCCACATGGATCGCCGGTTTGGTTGTGGGTTTGCCTGCCGGATTCGTAGATATCGGCCAGGCTGCCGATCTCTCAAACATCGGCACTTTGTTTGCCTTTGTGCTGGTCTCGCTGGGTGTGATATTTCTGCGCAAAAACCAGCCAGAACGCAAACGCGCGTTCAGAGTTCCTTTTGTGCCATTGTTCCCCATTATCTCCGTGGTGCTCTGCGTAGGGCTTATGTCAGGCCTGCTGGTCATCACCTGGTTGCGTTTTTTTGGCTGGCTCATCCTTGGGCTGGTGATTTACTTTTTCTATAGCCGGCATCACAGTGAGTTCGCTGCTAATCCAGCTTCTTCCGGCAGAGGCTAATGGCGTTCCGCTCTTTCATTCAGTCGCTTCCCAAGGCAGAGCTGCACCTGCATTTGGAAGGCAGTGTTGATCCCGCTACTCTGGTCGAACTGAGCCGGCGGCATAACACTCCTCTTCCCACGGAAAACAATCGTTATGACGTGACCGGCAGCGGCGATGTACTAACGGAAGATGCGGTGCGCCGTCTATATTCCTATAAAGACTTCAACGGGTTTCTGCTCGCTTTCAAATCTGTTACAGAGCGGCTGCGCACACCAGAAGATTATGAGTTGGTGACCTATCGCCTTATGCAGCGGCTGCGGCAGCAGAACGTGGTGCATGCCGAAGTTTATGTGAGCATCGGCGTGATTCGCTGGCGCGGGCAGCCAGTGGAGCCGATTTTTGAAGGTTTGGAGCGCGGAAGGGAGCGCGGACAGCGCGACTTTGGCATCTCACTTCTTTGGATTTTTGATGCCGTGCGCCATTTTGGTCCTGAAGCAGCGAGTGAAGTCTTTGATCTAGCGGCCCGAATGCGCGAACGCAACGTGGTGGGCATTGGCATTGGCGGTGATGAGGCTCGCGGTCCGGCGGACTGGTTCCGCGATTTATACAAGAAGGCCGCCGACAATGGCTTGCGCTTAACGGCGCACGCGGGTGAAACCACAGGCCCGGAATCCATTTGGGGAGCATTGAATATCGGAGCTGAACGCATTGGGCACGGACTGGCAGCAGCGCACGATCCTGAACTGCTGGAAGTCATGGCGCAGAAGCAGGTGCCGGTGGAAATATGCATCACCAGCAACCTGCGCACAGGCGCTTGTGCGGAAATGCAGGGGCATCCGGTGCGGAAATTTTTTGATCACGGTCTCATGATTACCCTGAATACTGATGATCCAGCAATGTTCCAGACCACGCTGAACCGGGAGTATGAAATCGCGCAGCAGGAGTTCAGCTTTTCTCAGGACCATTTGCGCGAGCTGGCGCGTAATTCCATTGAAGCTTCATTTCTGCCGGTGGAAAAAAAGCTGAAGTTTCTTTCGCAAATTGATTTTCTGGTATGAGCAAACATATCGGCATTGTGGGATGCAGTTCTGAAGGCGCGGCGCTTTGCTATCGCACCATCTGCCTTGAGGGTGAATTGACAATGGGCACGTGTGCGCATCCACAAATCACCATGCATACCATTGCATTAGCTGAGTACATGAAGCATATTGAAGCCGGGCCAGGATGGGAAAAACCCGTGGCGGAGCTCATGCTTCGGTCCGCGGAAGTGCTGAAGCGCGCCGGAGCGGACTTTTTGATTTGCCCGGATAACACGATCCATCAGGCAATGGAATACGTCCTGCCAAGATCGCCGCTGCCCTGGCTGCACATTGCGGAAGAAGTGGGAAAAGAAGCCCAAAGGCAGGGATTCCGGAAATTGGGTCTGACCGGAACAAAGTCTCTGGTCAATGGGCCGGTCTATCCGGAAAGCCTGGAGCAGCTTGGCATTGGTTATCTGCGGCCCAATGAAGCGCAGCAGGAAGAAATTAATAGAATCATCTTTAATGAGCTGGTGCGTGGCCAGCAAACGCCGGAAGCCCTGTTCTATTTTGTGCAACTGGTGGAAAATTTCAAGGTACAGGGCTGTGATGCCGTGGTGCTTGGCTGCACGGAAATCCCGCTGCTGATCAGTGACAATGAATCCCCCTTGCCTACGCTTGATTCCACGCGAACCCTAGCACGCGCAGCCTTGCGTGATGCTATCCATTCTTAATTTTGGAGCAGCTTAAGTTGAGGTGCCATGCTTAAAAAGTCTTTGTACAGGTTTATTTTTATTTTCTGTGCCGCTGTATGCATGGCACAGACGCAGCAATCCTCCACAGTGGAGCAGGGAACTTTTGAGCTGCATAAGTTTGAGCAGCTCATCGGTAAGGAAACCTACATTATCGCGCGCTCAGATGTGGGCCTGTCACTCAAATCAGACTTCAAATTTACAGATCGCGGCGCTGCCGTCCCTCTGGCCACTACGCTCACCATGGAGAATG
Organism: Candidatus Angelobacter sp.; assembly: GCA_035653315.1. Lineage (GTDB taxonomy): Bacteria > Acidobacteriota > Terriglobia > Terriglobales > Acidobacteriaceae > Angelobacter. The sequence continues at coordinate 1,758 of DASRCD010000483.1, read as the reverse complement.
ACCTCACGCCGCAGGACTTCCGGAGCAAAGGAAAAATTTCCCGCTTTTCTTCCATTGACGATTCTGTGCATGAGCGGACTGCCGGTAACGTGACTATTCCCCCCGGAGAAAACTTTTTTGATATTCAGGGCTACGCGCCGGTTTCCGTGCAGATGATGCTGGTGCGCTATTGGGATTCGCATGGCAAGCCCAAGTCGCTCAAGACGCTGCCGCGCGGTGAAGTGCAGATTGAAGAATCAGGAACAGAAGCCTTCAACATCGGCGGGCGGCAGGTGCAGTTGCGCAAGCTCACCATTCGCGGACTGATCTGGGGCATGGAATTGCTTTGGATGGACCCACAAGACCACCTGATTGCGCTGGTAAGCGTGGATGCGGAGCTGGACCACTTTGAAGCCATTGCTGATGGTTATGAAGATGGACTGGCGGCATTTGTGGGCGCGGCGGCGCGCGCAGGCATGGCCAATCTGGCGAAAGTGGCTTCCAACTTCAGTGCTCCCACCAAACCAGTAATTGCCATTGTGGGCGGCCGGTTGATTGACGGAACAGGCAAGCCTGCTGTTGAGAACGCAGTGGTGGTGCTGAAGGATGGAAAAATCGACGCCGCTGGGCCGGCAGCCACAACGCCTGTTCCTGAAGGCGCGCAGGTGATCGATGCGCATGGCAAGAGCGTGCTGCCCGGCTTATGGGAGATGCACTCTCACTTTGAGCAGGTAGAGTGGGGGCCTATCTATCTTGCCACCGGAGTAACTACCGCCCGTGATGTTGGCAACGAACGCGAATTTATTATCGCTGTCCGCGATGCCATTGCGAATGGCAAAGGCATTGGGCCGCGCCTGGTAATGGCAGGCATTGTGGATGGCACCGGGCCGATGTCGCTGGGCGTGATACGCGTGGATACACCGGAGCAGGCACGCGAGCAGGTGAGGAAATACAAAGAAGAAGGCTTTCAGCAGATCAAAGTTTATAGCTCAGTAAAACCGGAGATACTTAAGGTGGTCACGGCGGAAGCGCATCGCCTTGGCATGACGGTTACCGGACATATCCCGGTTGGCATGAACGCGATTGAAGGCGTTGAAGACGGAATGGACCAGATCAATCATGCCATGTACCTGACGGCTGTAATGGCAGATCCTAAAACCAACACCATTGATCCTAATTCACCGCAGGTAAAGAAAGTAATCAAGCTGCTGCTGGAGCACCGCACGGTTGTGGACCCCACACTGGCGCTTTTAGAGATTCTCACTCACTCCACTGACACGCCTATTTCCACCTTTGAGCCAGGAATTGAAAAGGTGGCGCCGGAATTAAAAGAAGGTCTGGAAACCATGGGCGCGCCACCTGCTGCGCGCGAGCAGTCCGCGAAACGGTTTCAAACACTTCTCCAGACAGTCCGCATTTTGCATGAAGCCGGAGTACCCATTGTTGCCGGAACCGACCAGGCTGTTCCCGGCTTTAGCGTGGACCGCGAAATTGAGCTCTACGTAAAAGCGGGCTTCACTCCCATGGAAGCAATTCAGGCGGCAACGCTTGTGCCGGCGCGAGCCATGGGAATGGAAAAAGATTCGGGAACCATTGAAGCCGGGAAGCGCGCAGATGTAATTCTGGTGGACGGTAATCCGCTGGAAAACATCAGTGATCTGCGCAAAGTCAGCCTGGTATTTGCCGCCGGAAGAATGTTCCAGCCCGGGCCGCTTTGGACGGCGGTTGGCTTTAAGCCGTAAATCTGTTGTTAATTGCCAGTCCGGTTTGTGGGCAGAT
>DASRCD010000482.1:0-13302 GCA_035653315.1 Candidatus Angelobacter sp. | reverse complement strand
CTGCTGACGAGCATGCCAACCCCACGATTCGCTATCCCGAACTGAGCACGCCAAATTGCAAACTTATCAGGCATTCCAGCGCGAAAGTGAGGGATCGGCTCCGGCTGCTCTTGAGGATCAAAAAAGCATTTCTTCTCACCTCAAAAACGGCCGGAGCAGATTCCTCAGCACTCGCAGAATAAATGCCTGGTAAGAAATTAACGGGAGATCCCATCTCACTCCGAAACAAATCCGTATTCATACGTGGTAAGGTTTTGGCAGTTCTCCGCGCCCTCCGTGTCTCCGCGGTGAAAATCGATGACGTGCGGTGTCGGCGATCCCCGGTTGACCATCTACCCCCTATCACGTTAAAATTACAGGGTTTGCCACTGGTGGAAATTCCTGCCTGTTGAGCATGGCTGCCGAGCAATCTTACAAGTCAATATAAGTCCTTCTTAGCCATGCGCTTTGAGAGGGCGATGGAGAGAGTATGTACGCGGTTATTCGCGCCGGGGGAAAGCAGTACCGCGTCGCACCCGGCGACGTTGTGAAAATTGAAAAGCTGCCCGCCACTGATGGCGACACCGTTGAGTTCAACGATGTTCTTGCTGTATCGAGCCAGGAAGGCACCATTGGGCCCGGAGCCGGGGCCGTGGTAAGCGGCCAGATCATGAATGGCGGCAAGTCTGACAAGATTTTAGTTTTCCATTACAAGCGCAAGAAGCAGTACAAGAAAATTTATGGGCATCGCCAGCCCTTTACCGCGGTAAGGATCACTGAAATCGCGTTTGATGGCGAGAGCCACAAAGCTCCGGAATTGCCTGCGCGCAAACCCAAAAAGGCCAGGCCCGCAGAAACGGAAACGGCCGAAACTGAAGCACCGGCAAAGTCCACAAAAGCCAGCTCCACGAGCAAGCCCAAGGCGGCTAAAAAGAGCCCAGCCAAAAAGTCAGCAGGCAAAAAGAAATAGCTTGCTGGTTTGCGGCATCAAGAACAAGGCCGCAATGGCAAGAGCAGGATTAAAGTCACAGGATATGACCTCTAGGTATATCCGATGAGTTCAGGCGGGCTTTGGCCCCGGAAATAAAGAGAAGGAAATTCGTTATGGCACATAAAAAAGGTTTAGGCAGTTCCAGAAACGGGCGCGACTCGAATGCGCAGCGGCTTGGCGTTAAGGCATTCGGCGGGCAGTTGGTTCCCGGAGGTACCATCATTGTTCGCCAACGCGGCACACGCATTAAACCCGGCGCAAATGTCGGTCGCGGCAAAGACGACACTCTCTTCGCCAAAGTCACCGGAACCATTAAGTTTGTTGATCGTGGCACCAGCGGCCGCTTTGTTGTGGTTGAACCACAGGAAGCCGCAAAAGCATAATCCCTCCCCCTCAAACAGGCAGAGCCCCGTGCTAAAACATGGGGCTTTACTTTTGTGCAAATTACTTCCTGGCGATCACGCGCTCCGGCTTGTGCTGCTTTGCCAACTGCTTTTTGTTGTTTGCGCGCGCGCCAGACGGAACCTGTTTCTTTGCAACTGTTCGGGTGGTGTGTTTAACATGCCGGGCCTGTTGCGGTGCATGCTGGACTGGTTCGTCAAAATGGTCCGGACTGACTTCAAATTGCCCAGATGCCGGCGCTGCCAGCAGCAAGGCAAATAATCCCAGCCAAATGAGATTTTTGTACATAGATTACCTTCCTTAGAATTTGTTTGCGGCGCTCAAGCCGATCTCAGCCGATTTAAAGAATGGAAGTGGGCATTCTGTACCGGCAAAAATGAACAGCTGGCTGCTGTTGAGGGGCCTTGCTCGACTACTACCAGCTTGCTTGTATAGAAGTGCCCGCAGGTCTGAAGCCGTTACAGTTTTCCAGCATCTCTCATGTGGCGATATCCGGCGCAGGGAGATATGCTTAATCCATTGTCATGCTGTATCTGACTCATCTTCCGCAGCCGCCTCTCAGCAATTTTGTGGAACTTTTCTGGTTTTACGATGGCTTCCCGCAACGGACTCACAAAAAAGAACGGCTCATGCCGGATGGTTCCGTCGAGATTGTTATCAATCTGCGTGAAGATGAAACACGAGTTTACGATCGTGAAAATCTGGAGCAATGCAGCCGGCTTCCCGGCTCTGTAGTATGCGGCCCGCATTCCAGCTTCTTTGTCATTGATACGGCTGAGCAGGATTCAGTAATAGGGATTCACTTCAAACCGGGCGGCATATTTCCTTTTTTCAAATTACCCGCTGATGAGCTGCAGAACCAGCATATCTCTCTGCAAGATCTATGGGGGGCAGAAGGCGGGATGCTGCGGGAGCGTCTGCTGGAAGCGCCGACGCCACAGGCAAAACTAAAGACTCTGGAAACCTGCCTGCTGGCTCAGGCATGCCAGCCTCTTGAGCGTCACCCTGCAGTGGGATTTGCTCTGGAACTTTTCTCCACGGGCAATACCTCATTGGCAATTGCCGATGTCTCAGAACAAATCGGCATCAGTTCCCGGCGTTTCATCCAGCTATTTTCGAATCAAGTTGGCCTCACGCCAAAGCTTTTTTGCCGGGTACGCAGGTTCCAGCAGGTCCTGAAGAAGGTCCGTACTGGCGCTGAATTTGACTGGACGGAAATTGCCGCTGATTGCGGTTATTACGATCAGGCCCATTTTATCCATGACTTCAAGGCATTCTCCGGCATTAATCCCACGACTTACCTGCTGAGTAACACCGAGCACCTGAACCATGTTCCTATTCACGAATAGGTCAAATTTTTACAATACAAGCTGTGTCCTGATGAGACAGAATCGTCTTTCAAGGAGCGATTTATGGCAAACAAAGCAAAGCCCATTCCAGCAGGATTTCACAACGTTACGCCATACCTCATCATTCAAGACGCAGACAAAGCGATTGATTTCTATAAGGAAGTTTTTGGCGCAACGGAAGTCATGCGCATGCCGCAACCAGATGGACGCATTGGCCATGCCGAGCTGAAGTTTGGCGACTCATTCATTATGCTGGCCGATGAATTTCCCGAGATGAATATTGTCAGTCCCGCAACCCTGGGCAATACCTCAGTCAGCCTGTTGCTTTATGTGGATGATGTAGATAAGACGGTGGAGCGGGCCGTGGGAATGGGAGCCAAAATCAATAAGCCTGTACAAGATCAGGTTTATGGTGATCGGACCGGCACAATCATTGATCCATTTGGGCATAAATGGACTATTGCCGTTCATCAGGAAGATGTTTCGCCGGAAGAGATGGAGCGCCGCATGGCCGCGCAGAAGAAATAGGAGATTATGATGCCGCAGAAAGTTCCCTACAAGCCCGAAGGCTATCAGAGTGTCATTCCATATATTCACGCCAATGGCGCGGCAAAATTAATCGCTTTTATGAAAGAAGTTTTTGCCGCGCAGGAGATCGCAATTTATATGCGTCCGGATGGGACAGTTGGGCACGCAGCGCTGCGCATCGGCGATTCTGTAGTGGAATTAGCTGACGGCGGCGAGGCGTGGCCGTCCATGCCGTGCGCCATGCAGGTGTATGTTCCGGATACTGATGCTGCTTATTATCGCGCGCTGAAAGCTGGCGCCAGTTCCTTGCAGGAACCGGCAGACCAGTTTTATGGCGACCGCATAGCCAGCGTACGCGATATATGCGGCAACAATTGGTATATCGCCACGCGGAAGGAAGTTACCAGCAAAGAAGAAATCGATAAGAAGATTGCAGCGATGAGCCAGCACAAATAGTAGCGCCAATCTCCAGCGAATCCACGCTCCCACCTGTACAATCTAATAGACGCATGTTTATTGATGAAGCAGTGATTCGAGTTAAGCGGTGATGGCGGCAACGGCTATTTTCGTATTTGCATCGGGTAAGCTATAGTTCGATCACCTCATTTTCACCGGCCTGAATACAACAATCCCATGAGCCATTCTAAAGGTTTTCCTTAATTGACTCTGGAAATCCAGCAACTTACAATACCCGGAAAAACAAAGGCAATGTATCTACACGCCCAGAGGGAAGAGCATGCGGCCATTTTTTATTTTTATGAAATCTCCTTATTTCAAGCGGACAGTTGCAGCACTGGCCATTTTATCCACCACAATTCTCGCCATGGCATTTTCTGCTGACCCATGGAAAGGAGATTACAAGTCATGGACCCACGAGGACGTTGAGAAGATCCTTTATGAATCTCCATGGGTAAAGATGGTTGAGGTAAGCGCTCCATGGCTGAAAGGTAACACGCAATATCTCACGCCATTGCCCGTGGATTGCGATGGCAGGCCGGATGTGAACCGCGGTGACCGTACTCCTACCTCATGGACACTGGGCAATAACGAGTCTATTGTGATTTACCAAGTGACCTGGCTCTCGGCGCATACTGTCCGGGCGGCGAAACTTCGTGAAGCTACATTGTGCGGTCGTGGAAATACCGAACGCGGCGAAGAGATTCTGGAACAGGAACAGGACAACTATGTCATTACCGTCCACTCGCCTGACATGACGCCGTTCAAAGGCATGGATGAAGATGCGTTAATTAAAGCAACTTCATTATGGCCGAAGAAGACCTCTAAAAAGATCAATCCTGAATCAGTTGTAATCAGCCGATACAATCGCGAAGGTGGCACACCCTATATGCTTACCTTTAAATTCCCGCGGAAATCCGATAATGGCGAACCGATTATCGCCAATGACGAGAAAGAAGTGGAATTCGCCAGCCAGATAGGCAAGTTCACTCTGAAAACAAAATTTCAAATGCAAAAGATGACAGTCAAGAATGGCCCTGATCTGTGAGATACCTGCGCCCTGGCCGCATATCATAGTGTGCTGAAACGGAAGCGGCCAGCAAAGAAGATTGACAAGCACAGTGCTGCAATAGCTAATGCGAAGTAATCCTGATCTGAAATGTCTTTCTTTGGGATTGTCATAAAGGCGCAATTCTTGATGCATTATTCGTAAAGTTCCCAGTTCCCCTGATGCAGCGAATCCACGCTCCCACCTGTACAATCTAATAGACGCATGTTTATTGATGAAGCAGTGATTCGAGTCAAGGCCGGTGACGGCGGCAATGGATGCCTGGCATTTCGCCGGGAAAAATTTGTTCCGCGCGGCGGCCCTTCCGGCGGCGATGGCGGTCGCGGTGGCGACGTGATCATGGAATCCAGCGAGCGCCATAACACGCTGGTCCACTTTCGTTTTAACCCTGAATACAAGGGCCAGCGCGGCCGCCACGGTGAAGGCTCCAACTGCACCGGCAAAGATGGTGAAAGCGTGGTGCTGAAAGTCCCTGTTGGCACTATTTTGTATGACAAGGAAACAGGCGAGCGGCTGCATGACTTTTCCGCGCCGGATGAACGTATTGTGGTGGCCCATGGCGGCCGTGGCGGGCGCGGCAACCAGCACTTTGCCACCAGCACGCACCAGACTCCCACAGAACATGAGCAGGGTTTTCCCGGAGAGGAAAAAACTCTTCGGCTGGAGTTGAAGCTGCTGGCGGATGTGGGGCTGGTGGGCTATCCGAACGTGGGGAAATCCACTATTATTTCGCGCATCTCGGCGGCCAAGCCAAAAATTGCCGACTATCCATTTACCACGCTGCAGCCGAATCTTGGTGTTGTAACCATTGGAGAAATGCCGCACGAAGAAAGCTATGTTGTGGCTGATATTCCTGGCTTGATTGAAGGCGCGCATACCGGCACCGGCCTGGGCATCCAGTTTTTGCGGCACATTGAACGCACGCGCGTTCTTGCCCACGTGATCGATGTTTCTGACGCCAGTGGGCGTCCAGACGTGGTGGCCGATTTCAAAGTCATCATGGAAGAGCTGAAAAGTTTTGGCGCAGGTCTGGAAAAGAAGCCAATGATTGTAGTGGCTTCAAAAATGGACGTGGTTAATCCTGATAAATTAGCGGCGCTGCGCAAGCACTGCAAAAAACTCAAACTTGAGCTTTATGAAATTTCCGCGGTTACGGGCAAGGGCATACCTGAATTGAAGTATGGCCTGGGCAGGCGTGTGGCAGAAATTCGTGCCGGCACCTATCAGCAGGAAAGCGCCAAGCCGAGGAAGAAAGCTGTTTCAGCGCGCAAAGCCAAGAAGAAAGCAGAAAGCGTGAAGCGCATCCCCAAGCGCGCCGCTTTTAAGAAAAGGCAGAACCGGTAGCGCATGAAAATTGCTCTCTTCGGTGGAACGTTCGACCCGGTGCATCTTGGCCACCTGACCGTAGCCCGTGCTGCGGCAGAAAAGTTTGCCCTGGGCCGCGTATATTTCACACCTGCCGATATTCCACCGCATAAGCAGAAGAAAAAGCTTACTGACTTTCAGCACCGCTTTGCCATGCTGGCCCTGGCCACGGCAGATGAACCGCGCTTTGTGCCTTCATTGCTGGACGCGCATACAGGACAGCCTAATTATTCCATTGATACTGTCCGGCGTCTGAAGAGCATGCTCAAAAAAACTGACAAGCTGTATTTTCTGATCGGCATCGATGCGTTTAAAGATATTGCTACATGGTATAAGCCGGAAGAATTGCTGGCGGAAGTAGAATTTATTGTTGTCAACCGGCCTGGCTATTCATTGATGGATGTAGGCCGGTCGCTGCCGGAATCTTTGCGTCCAACAGAACTGATGCTGCGAACCATGCGCCAGCAACAGAAACAGGGAACCATGGTTTTGCTGGGCGCAACAATTCACTTGCTTGGCGAGGTACATGAGAAAGTTTCATCCACGCAAATCCGCGTGGCGGCGGGCAAATCAATTAAGCAGCTGAGCCGTTACGTGCCGCCGCTTGTGGCTGAGTATATAAAGAAAGAGAACTTGTATTCTGGCGCGGAAAGTAACAGCGCAGGCGGCAACAAAGTGCTATCTTTGCAGGAAGCCCGGCATCAGGAACATGCCGGCAGGAGCCATAAGAACGGATGAGTTTACAGATCAGGCAGCAGGTTGCGCTGGCGGTTCAGGTAATTGAAGACAAGAAGGGCGAGGACGTCGTCATTCTTGAAATGGACAGGAACAGCGGAGCATTTACTGATTATTTTATTGTCTGCTCCGGCACCAATCCACGGCAGATCCAGGCCATTGCCGACGATGTACAGAAACAGCTTGGTGATGAAGGGCAGCGTCCTAACAGTGTAGAAGGCTATAACCAGGCCGAATGGGTACTGGTGGACTATGTGGACTTTGTGCTGCATATCTTTTCAGAGCGGGCGCGCAAATTTTATGATCTTGAGCGGCTGTGGAAGTCAGCTAAGCGGTTAACGCCAGCTGATCTGGCGAAACCAGCCGCCGCTAAAAAACCATCTGCGGCGAAGAAGGCCGTAAAGAAAGCTCCTGTTAAAAAAGCTTCTGTGGCACGCAAAGCTACGCGCACCAAAGCAAGCGGTAAAACTAAAAAGAAGTCGCGGAAATCGGCGTGAAGCTGCAGATCGCCTGGATAGGCAAGACAAAAGAAACGGCCATTCGCGCGCTTACTGAAGAATACCTGACGCGCATCTCGCGTTATGTGGGCACGGAATCGCATGAGATGGGCAGCGAAGAAGCTCTGCTGGAACGTGCCGCCGGAGCTACAGGACGTACAGCTCCCGTACTTGTTTTGCTCGACGCCCGGGGACGGCAATTTACTTCAGAAGAATTTGCCGAACTCTTGCGCGACCAGCAGGACCGCGGCACGCAAAACCTGTTCTTTGCGGTTGGCCCAGCGGATGGATTCAGCGACAAGGCGCGGCACTCGGCTGATTTGATTCTGTCTTTCGGCAAAATGACTCTGGCCCATGAGCTGGCGCGGGTCGTCCTGCTGGAACAGATTTATAGAGCATTTACAATCTTAAAAGGCCATCCGTATCATACCGGCCATTGATAGCTGGCAGTCGTCAGCACCCAGCAACGGAATGTGATGGGCGGTGGAGAAGGCCCGACTCAAGATAGGTGAGAATAGAACAGAGGATTTGGGAAGAAGCTTTTCTGGTGTGTGCGGAATGCGAAAAGCATGAATGATATACATCGCGGGTTAATCATCGTAAATACCGGGCCCGGCAAGGGAAAAACCACCGCCGCTATGGGCACCGCTCTGCGTGCCGTGGGCAATGGCATGAAAGTCCTGATGCTGCAGTTTCTTAAAGGTTCATGGCATTACGGTGAGCTCGACGCAGTAAAAGCTTTTGGCGATAACTTCATCATGAAGCAGATGGGGCGCGGCTTTGTGAAAGTGGGCGGCGCGGAAACCGACCCTGAAGACGTGCGCATGGTGGAAGCAGCCTGGCAGGAAGCACAGGAAGCCATTATGTCCGGCAAGTGGGATCTGGTGGTGCTGGACGAAATCAATTACGCCATTACATATGGCATGCTCGATCCGGCCAAGGTGGTGGAGGCCCTGAAGCAGAAACCAGACAGGGTGCACGTAATCTTGACGGGGCGCAACGCGCATCCGACAATTATTGAGCTGGCCGATACGGTCACGGAAATGAAGCAGGTAAAGCACGCCTATGAGAAAGGCGTGATGGCGCAGCGCGGCATCGAATATTGAAGCAATAGAAAGGTTGTGCAGTCTTGGCATGGTTTAAACGGGAATCCAGTGAGATCCAGGCGACCGAAGAAAAACGTGTGCGCACCGAAGGGCTATGGGTAAAGTGTGAAGGCTGCCGCCAGATCATTTGGAAAAAGGACCTGGAAGACAACGCCAGCGTTTGCCCGAAGTGCAATTACCATTTCCGGATCGACGCCGCCCAGCGGCTCATGCTGCTGCTGGATGAGAACAGTATTGAAAGACAGGATGAAAGGCTGGAATCCACTGATCCATTGAACTTTTCCGATACACGGCCCTATAAAGCACGCCTGGAAAAAAGCAAGGCTTCCACCGGATTGAAAGATGCCATTGTAAACGTTACGGGGACCATGGATGGACGCCAGGTGATTGTGAGCGCGATGGAGTACGCCTTTATTGGCGGCAGCATGGGGGCCGTGGTTGGTGAAGCTATCACGCGCGCGGTAGAACGGGCTTTGCAGCAACGCAAACCCATCATCGTGGTTTCGGCCTCCGGCGGCGCGCGGATGATGGAAGGCGTGGTCAGCCTGATGCAGATGGCTAAAATCTCTGCCGCTCTGGCACGGTTGGATTCGGCAAAAATTCCTTATATCTCCGTGCTCACTGATCCCACCACAGGCGGCGTAACCGCTTCCTACGCCATGCTGGGGGATCTAAACATTGCGGAGCCGGGAGCGCTGATTGGCTTTGCCGGGCCGCGCGTGATCGAACAGACGATCCGGCAGAAACTTCCGGAAGGCTTCCAGACCAGCGAATTTCTTTTACAGCATGGCATGCTGGATGCCGTGGTCCATCGCAAAGACATGAAGGCGTACATTTCCCGCGCTTTAGATTTCATGACTCCAAAGGCAGCCTGACCCCGTGCCTGTTACTTACGAATCTGCGGTACAGAACCTGCTCGCATTAGGATTCGAGCTTGCATCCAACCGCAAATTTGACCTGGCGTACATGCGCAGGCTGGCAGAGGGGCTGGGCAATCCGCAGCGTAGATTTCCCAGCGTGCTGATCGCCGGCACCAATGGCAAAGGCTCCACAGCGGCCACACTAGGCGGCATTGCGCAAGCTGCGGGATACCGCACCGGCCTTTATACATCGCCCCACTTACTGCGAGTCAATGAACGCATCCAGATAAACCGTGAGCAGATCAGTGATGCGGAATTTTCCATCATTTATGAGCGAGTGGAAGCTGTAGCGCATGATCTGGTTACGCGTGGTGAACTGCCATGGCATCCTAGCTTTTTTGAAATGCTTACGGCCATGGCTTTTGAATATTTCGCCAGCTCAGCCGTTGAGCTGGCTGTATTGGAAGTTGGATTAGGCGGGCGTCTGGATGCCACCAACATTGTTGATCCCTGTATTTCTGTGATCACCGATATTGATTTGGACCACCAAAAATTCCTTGGCAACACGCTGCCAGAAATTGCTCGGGAAAAAGCAGGGATTATTCGCCCCAATGGCACAGTGGTTTTACTGCCGCAGCATCCCGCAGTCAATGACACGCTGGGAAAAGAAATTATTGAACGCAATGCGCATGCCATCAGCGCCGTAAAACACATGCCGCCACTGACCCCCGCTGCTGAAGAATATAGTTTCGCTTCTAATATGCATGCGGTTCGAAATAGTTTTCCATTGACCGTGATGGGCGAGGAGATCACGGTTGATTCTCCTCTGGCCGGGCGGCATCAGGTGCGGAATCTTGCGCTGGCCATTACGGCTGCCGAGCAATTGAATCAATGTGGGTTCCACATCTCCCCCAGGAACATTGAGCAGGGTGTACGCGAAACAATATGGCCCGCTCGATTTCAGGTGATTCCAGCAGAAGGCGGCTTTCCGGAAGTTGTGGTGGATGTTGCGCACAATCCCGCTGGGGCCTGGGCATTGCGCTCCGCGCTTTCCACTTATTATGAAGACAGGCCACTCACCTTTATTTTTGGCGCCATGCGCGATAAGGCCATCCGCGAAATAGCAGATATATTATTTCCTTTGGCGGAGCGCGTGATTGCCATACAGGCGGCGAATCCCCGCGCGGCTTCTGCCGGTGAAATAGCAGAAGCAGCGGCGCACAGCCATGCGGAAGTCCTGCAGGAGCAATCCATGCAGTCCGCGCTGGACCGCGCAAGCAAGCTGGCTGGCAAAAGTGGTGTGGTAGTGGTTACCGGATCGATTTACATTGTGGGCGAAGCGCTGGGCATTCTTCACCAGCGGACTGTTCGCCAGAGCGTTTAGCAAGTGCCAGAAGCCACGCAAATCAAAGCTACTGCCCAGGGCGAGACACGCGGAATGCGTCACCTGCTTTCGCGGCTGCGCTCTTACTTTATTTTTGATCCGCTCGTCTGGCTTTACACCGTTGTTCTTGGCTCTTTTTCTCTTCTTTCTTCCTTCTTTGATCCTACAGGCCGTATTCAGCATGGCTTTGCACGATTGTGGGCGCGCGTGATCCTGGCAACACTCGGCGCCAAAGTCCAGGTAACGGGGCTGGAGAAGATTGATACAACAAAAGCGCAGGTGTATGTTGTAAACCATCTTTCAGCCGTCGATATTCCTGTGCTTTACGCCAACCTTCCGTTTCAGTTCAGAATCCTGGCAAAGCGGGAGCTGTTTCGATATCCATTTATGGGCTGGCATTTGAAACGCTCAGGACAAATTCCTGTTGTCCTGGAAAATCCCAAAGAAGCGGTCCGCAGCTTGAATAAAGCGGTGGGAGTCTTGAAGAGCAATATGCCTCTGGTAATTTTTCCTGAAGGCGGGCGCTCACCAGACGGACAATTGCATACGTTCATGGGCGGGGCTTTTTATGCCGCGATCAAAGCCCAAGCCAACGTTGTGCCCATGGCTCTGATTGGCACATACGAGATGCTGAAGATGAATACCTGGCACGTAAAACCGTGTCCTCTGGAATTGCACGTGGGCGAACCGATTCCGACCATTGGCATGACCGCGCGAGACGTGGAGAAGTTAACACTTCAAGTCCAGGATGTAATTGCCGGACTTTATTATTCGCACTGTCTGGTGCCGGATTTGCGCGAGACGAACCTTTTGACGAACGAACCACCAAAGTAACCAGTGGAATAAAGTAAGCTTTTTGAAGACAGGCAGGAGATCAATGTGGCTGAAAACCTGAATAATCATGGCATTAAGCCGCAGATTGCGATTCCCGAGCCCTGCTCTTACGATATGGAATATAACAATCGCGCCCTGCCGCCTTATCTTCAGGCGATAGAAGCTGCCGGAGGAGAAGCAGTCCTCATTCCGCTGAAAAGCTCGCCGGAAGAAATTGCGCGGAAGATCACACATTGTTCGGCAATACTTTTACCGGGCAGCAAAGCGGACGTAGATCCGCAAAAGTTCAATGCGGAAACTCATCCCAGGACCGCGCCAGCGGACCAGCTTCGCGATGCAGCTGACGAGCTGCTGCTGCAAGATGCTTACAATCTGCGCAAGCCAGTGTTCGGCATTTGTTATGGATTGCAATCGCTTAACGTTTGGCGATCAGGCACACTGGTGCAGCATATTGAATCCAAAATAAACCATGAAGCCGGAGCCAGGGTGGATGTGGCCCACCAGATTGCTGTTGCAACTGATTCACTGCTGGCAAAAGAAATCGGCATCCATGGGAAAGAGAACGTCCCAGTTAATTCCAGCCATCATCAGTCGGCTGATGTGATTGGCGATGGATTGCGCGTGGTGGCCCAATGTCCTGAAGATGGCGTAATAGAAGCCATTGAAGGCACTGCTCCAAACCATTATGTGCTGGCCGTGCAATGGCATCCTGAGCGCACGTTTCAGCAGGATCCGGCTTCCAGCAACCTGTTTCGGTCTTTCATTCAAGCCGCCCGCGAATGGAGTGAACGTTAACCACGCCGGCGGCTTGCGCCCCTGACATATTCTTCCGTATCGTACTTCTCATGCCAGAGAAGGGCGTAATTTTATCGCTGGAAAATTGTGTGGCCGTTGTTACCGGCGGATCACGCGGAATTGGCGCTGCCATTGTAAGGATGTTTACCCAGGCAGGCGCACGCGTGGTCTTCAACTATCAGAAGGCCGCGAAGGAAGCAGAAAACCTAAGCTGGGAGTGCGGCGGAGCCAAGCATTGCATGGCCGTGCAGGCAGAGCTTTCTTCCGCGGATTCGGCAAAGCCATTGATCGATGCGGCCATGCAAAACTTTGGCAAGGTGGACATTCTGGTTGGCAATCATGGCGTGTGGCCGCCGCATGATGAGCCGATTGATGAAATGTCTGAAGAGCAATGGCGCTCCACCCAGGCCATCAATGTCGAGAGCCTTTTTGGCTTGGTGAAACACGGTGTGGCGGCCATGAAGAAGCAACGCACCGGCGGACACATTGTCTTGATCAGCTCCACGGCCGGCCAGCGGGGAGAGGCCTTCCATTGTGATTATGCCGCGAGCAAAGGCGCGATCATCAGCATGGTCAAGGGACTTTCCACAGAGCTTGCCCGTGACGGCATTTATGTGAACTGTGTGGCCCCTGGATGGGTTGAGACGGACATGGCGGCTCCAGCGCTTCATGATCCTGTGATCAGCAAGCGCGTTTTCAGCACAATTCCGCTTGGCAGGGCAGGCAAGCCGGAAGAAATTGCGGCAACAGTGCTGTTTCTCTGCACTGTGCACGCCGGTTTTATTACCGGGGAGATTCTGAATGTGAATGGTGGCGCGGTGCTGGTAGGCTGATAACAAGCAGCTACGCGGCTTTTTACGGCATCTAAAGGAATAAATACTTCTGATGAGAATTCTTGCACTTGTTTGCCTGTGCTGTGCCGGACTATTGGCCCAGCAGCCCTCTGCGCCAG
>DASRCD010000481.1:0-2979 GCA_035653315.1 Candidatus Angelobacter sp. | reverse complement strand
CTTTCATTTTCATTCAACGCGATCAGGCATACCGCAACGTTGTGCAGGGCCGCAATGATTCCTTCAGCATCTTTATCCGGGGCCAATTGGGAATAAGCGCGCTGATAACAGTCCAGCGCTTCACTGAAACGGTCTTGCCGGTGAAAGATATTTCCAAAGTTAATATCCAGGCGGGCTAACCGCACAGTATCATCGACCGCCACAAAAATCTTTCTGGCGCGTTCAGCGGCCCCCAATGCCCTGTCATATTCACCCAGCAGGATCAGCGGCTGTATGGATGTGCTTAATGTGCGGCCCGCTTCCACTGTTTTGCCAGCTTCTTCAAAGAAAGCTATGGCTTTCTCATTCATTTCTGAGGCTTGCAGATTTTTTCCCAGAAACCAGAAAGCATTTGCTTTTGCGCGCGACGCATACGCCAGCGATGTTTTATCGCCCAGCTTTTCTGCAATTGCCATTGCCGCTTCCGCCAGGGATTCGGCTTTTTTAAGATCAGTACGAAGCAGGACTCGCACGGCTTCATCCAACTGTTCCACAATGGAAGGTGAAAGCAAGCCGAGGCGCGAAACAAATTCGACCCGAACTGGATGAGTGGAAAAAGTGGATAGACGGTCAAAAACCTTGTCCTGCGGTGTATCCAACATTGGTGGCTGGCTGCGGCTCAGATAACTTAACCCTGCGGAAATGAGCACTTTAGCAGACAACTGGCCGGTTAATGATCCGCCCCGTAAGTTTTCCTGAAATCAGGAATTCAGGTACTTAGCACTCAATAATTATGGTTGCTCGTCGACGGCATCCCATCCTCCAGACCCGGTCAGAGTATTTTTGTAGGTGTACCTCTAGCTTCTCCCAAGTTTAATAAATTCTTGGTAAGCTGTTGGCCTGGAACACAATACGCCAGATTTTCTGTAGCGATCTTAATTTAATAAAGCTTCAACTGCCCGTGAATCCGCGCCAAACGCATTTTGAGTGACGGCAAAGATTGACTTAATGCAAGACGATCTCCCAATTCGGGACTTGCTGAATCTGTGCTTAAGCTCAGGTGACCAGCAGCATTGGAAAGAGTTTGTGCGCCGCACCCAACCCATGCTCGCGAATGTAATTATCAATACCGTTCGCCGCTGGCGTGAACCGCTGCCCAGCCTGGTGGATGATTTTATTCAGGATACATATCTCAAGCTCATTGCCAATGATTACAAAGCGCTTCGCAGCATCAGGAATGAATATGAGAATACAATCTTTGGCTACTTGAAGGTCGTCGCCATGAATACCGTGCGCGACCATTTTCGATCTGCGGAAAACAGGGCTGAGGAAGTGGAAGCCAATGATCTGGTAATTCCGCCATCGCAAGACAGTACGGAACAGCTCATAGCGCAGGAACAATGGGAGCAGATAGAAGCCCGTCTTGCAGCTTTCTCCACTTCCGAAACATATGAGCGCGATATGCTGATTTTCCGGCTGCACCATAAGTATGGATATACGGCCAAAGAAATCTCCATGATCCCGGCCATTGGGTTGACAATCAAAGGGGTGGAAGCTGTCTTGCTCCGCCTTATGCGCTATCTCCGTGGAGATGTATCGGCCTCCGCCGGCGATGAATGACTTTATTTTCAATAGCTTGAAAGAACGAAAGGTTTTCACTAGAAATCTACGTCTTTGGGTATGAAGGAGCAGTAGGTGACGAACCGGGACGACGCATAACGGGTAAACCGTGCGAGCTGCTGTAATGGCCCGTACTTTGCTGCATCAGTCCCAATCCAGCAACCATGTGCTGGGCGCTTACTGAAGATAGTTTTTATGAGCACAACGCCGCATCACAATTGTCCCGATGATGAGGCCCTGCTGGAATTAGCGGCAGGCATTGGGTCACAAGAGCTGGCGCAGCAAACCATGAAGCATGTTGCCGTGTGTCCCACTTGCGCGGCCACATTGCGCATGTATATTGCGGATTTATCGGATGAACAATCCCTTGAAAACCTTGCCATTATCAAACAATTAAAGAGCTCTACTTCAAAATGGCAGGCCCGTCTGGTTGCGGAAAAGGTGGTACCAAAGCCTCGATTTCCCTGGCTGAGAGTGGCTCCCGCGGCACTGGCCTTGGCAATCCTTATCTTTGCTGTAGCTTTTGGGCCGGGGTTACTGGCCTCCTATTCCGCAAAAAAGTCGCTGAATCTGACCGCCGCTGCTTTTGGCCAGCGCCGCCCCATTGAAGCAAGACCCGCTGGCGTCGCCTACTCGCCGTATAGGCCATTTGCCAAACTTGGCCCGGAAAACGCACCCAGCCTGGAAGACTTTCCTGTCCAACTGCAAGAGGCAAACAGCGCTGCAACCCGGCATTTGCAGGAGAATAGCAATGATCCTCGCTGGTTGCAGGTGCAGGGCCGCGCTTTGCTGTGGGAAGCAACCCCCGCCAGCCTGGAAAAAGCAGAGAGGGATTTTACAAAAGCGCTGAAATCCGGATACAACGCGCCAAGCCTGAAAATTGATTTAGCAGCCAGTTACTTTGAAAGTGACAGCAGGTCGAAAAATCCCAATCTGCTGCGTAGCATTAACTTGCTGAATGAAGTTCTGAGTGAACCTGGACTAAATAACGAAGACCGGGCAAGCGCTCTCTTTGACCTTGCCATTGCGTATGAGAAATCCAACCAATGGGATTTGGCCGTTGAAACATGGCAAAAATATCTGCAAGTTGATTCTTCGGGTGGTTGGGCAGATGAAGCAAGGCAGCACCTGAAGGATGCGAATGCAAAAATTCACCCATCCAGCCGGATTGAAAAGGACCCAAAGGAATTTTTGCGTCTCGTATCAAACAAAGAAACCCCGGTCCTGGTGGATGGATATCTGGATTCCGCTATCACTTCATGGCTTCCAGATGCGTTGAACAAAAAAGACGATAATTCCATAAAAGCCCTGCACCAATTGGCTGCTGAGCTGGAACAGCAGCACGGCGACAGATGGCTTTCTGATCTGCTTGCTTCCTCG
>DASRCD010000480.1:0-8646 GCA_035653315.1 Candidatus Angelobacter sp. | reverse complement strand
ACCGCGCAGCAGGGCCGCTTTCCAGCGCGTTTGTCTTCCTCGATCATTTGCGCCAGAACATCAGCGCGCATGCGGAATTCAGAATCAGAAGGAACTTTGCGCACATTCTGCTGGCCGATGCCAACGGCGATGGCTCCCTTTTCAATCGATGAGTGCGACTGGTCAGAGGTGTAAAGCACCAGATCATTGCGGCTGCCTTCAGTGCGCGCTTCCGGGGCCACAAATTCGCGCGCGCATACGATGGCATGCATGCTGCTGGTGGAAGCCGTGTCATAGACAATGCCAAACCATTCGTCGGCCAGGCCCATCCATTGGCGAAGCCAATCAAGTGCGCGCTGTTCCAGTTCAGCCACAGCAGGGGATGTCTTCCAGTGCAGTCCGTTGGTGTTGAGCGCTGCGGCCAGCATTTCACCAAGGATGGCGGGTGTGGAACCGGTGCAGGCAAAATAAGCGAAAAAGCGCGGATGGTTCCACTGCGTGACGGCAGGCATAACGAGTTTGTCAAAGTCGCGCAGCATGGCAGCGAAAGATTCGCCCTGCTCCGGGGCGGATTGGGGAAGAGCGTCCAGGAGATCGCCGGGTTTGGTTTGAGCCAGCACGGGCATTTCAGCGACATTCGCCAGATATTGCGCAATCCAGTCAACGGTTTCATGCCCCGCGCGGCGAAAGTCTTCGACGTAGGATTGCCAGTCAGAATTTTTTGGCGCAGCAGCAGTCCCTGTTTCCGAATCGGTCATTTTCTTCATATTTCCTATCTTAAACGTTCAATTCGCGCCCATTTCCGACGATACCCATTGGGGGGCACATGTTCGTCGGTTCTTTTGGCTTCATTGGGCGTTTCTAAAATTCAATATTAAATTTATTAACTTTCTTGACAACAGCCGAAAAACTGGACTACTATCCGCTCAGCAATGCATACCAACCGATTTAGCTTCGCGTTTACTTACCGCTACCACTTTACGGGTAGCGGCGACGCGGGTGGTGTGCTGACAATGCAATAGATAAGTTAGTCATCATAAAATCCGCAAGCCGCGATCCCCAAAAGGTCGCGGTTTTTGCTTTCAGGAGCTTCTTTATGGAGCAGCAGACCGTGGCAAGCGAAAAGACGCTGGAAGACTGGCGAGAGCAGATTGACGCGCTGGACGCGGAGTTGGTGCGGTTGCTGAACCAGCGCGCAGGCATTGCCTGCGAGATTGCGCTGGTCAAAGTGGCAAATGGATTGCCGGCGTATGACGGCAATCGCGAGGCGCAGGTGCTGGCACGCGTGGCAGGAAAGAATGATGGGCCGTTGGAAAATGAAAGCATCAAGGCAATTTTTCGCGCGATTATTCAGGAGACGCGCAGGCTCGGCACGCGAAGAATGGAAGAGCAGATGGAGAGTAAGTAGCACGGGCAATTTGCAATTAGCGCCTGGCAATTGGCAATCAGCAAATGCGTTGGAGAGAATCTCCAGCGTGTATTTTGGCTAATTACTAATTGCTAGTTACTAATGGCTAGGAGTTTTCCATGGTTATCAATATGGCAGCAGGCGCAACGGAAGCACAATTACAACATGTTATTGACCGCGTGGTGGAGTGCGGTTTTCAGCCGCATGTAACGCGCGGAGCAGAGCGGGCAATTGTGGCCGCTGTCGGATCGGGCGGATCGCGCGTGGCGCTTGAGGCATTGCAGGCCGCGCCGGGCGTGGATTCCGTGGTGCCGATTGCACATCCATTCAAGCTGGTGAGCAAGCAGACCAAGAGCGGACGAACGCAGGTGGATGTTGGCGGTGTGATCATTGGCGGCGAAGAAGCCGTGGTGATTGCCGGACCATGCTCGGTGGAGTCGCGCGAGCAGCTTTTTTCAACGGCGCGCGCGGTGAAGGCCGCCGGAGCGACGCTGCTGCGCGGCGGCGCCTACAAACCGAGAACCTCGCCTTATGACTTCCAGGGACTGGGCATTGAAGCGCTGCGATTATTGCGCGAGGTGCGCGAGGAAGTTGGCCTGCCGGTGGTCACGGAAGTGATGAGCACGAACGATATCCAACTCATCAGCGATCACGCTGACATGCTGCAGGTGGGCGCGCGCAATATGCAGAACTATGACCTGCTGCGGCAGCTTGCCCGGTGCAACAAGCCCATCCTGCTCAAGCGGGGGCCTTCCGCCAGCGTAAAAGAATGGTTGCTTGCGGCGGAATATCTTTTGGCCGGAGGCAACAAAAATGTTGTGCTGTGCGAACGCGGCATCAAGACTTTCGAAAGCGAGATGACCCGCAATACGCTAGATCTTGCCGCTGTGGCGCTGGTGCGCGAGCTTTCCCATTTGCCCGTGCTTGCCGATCCTTCGCACGGAACTGGCAAGCGCGAGTTAATTGCCCCGGCGAGCCGGGCAGCCCTGGCGATTGGCGCGGATGGATTGATTATTGAGGTGCATCCATGCCCGGAAAGAGCGCTCTCTGATGGCGCACAATCATTGAATCTGGAAGAGTTTGCCAAGCTGATGAAAGGGCTGGCTGCGCCGATACGGCCGGTGGCGACAGCACGAGAGGTAGCAGTCCGATAGAAAAATAAAGCTGTAACTGTTCTCGAATGTTGCCCCGCTCTTGCAGGGCAACATTTCCCCGTCTGCCCGCGAATGTCTTCCATTTGCGCCTTCTCGTGCTCTGCAAGGTTAGGTTGCCGAATGAGTCGCCTGCTACCGGAGCATGGGTACGGACACAACACAAATTGACGTTCAACAAAAACACAAAAATTTAATCTGTCGTTAACAGAACCTTGACCCAGCCGCAACGCCAGCCTTATAGGCTTCTTTCTCGCTCCCAACGCGGCAGTCGCCGCAATCCCCCGGGAGGAGGCAGATGTCTTTATGTCAAAACTAAAGCAATGGTGGTTTCGCGCAACTCCACGCGCAATGGTTGCGTTGGTCATGTCATGTGCTCTGATCGCACCCAGCCAGGCCATGGTCGCCAACGATAATGATAATGATCGCGGCAAAAATCAAAATGAAACCGAATCTCCTATTAAACACGTTATCGTTTTAATCGGTGAAAACCGCACCTTCGATCACGTCTTTGCGACGTATGTTCCGAAAAGCAAAGACTCGGTCTCAAACTTACTATCCAAGGGAATCATCAAGGCGGACGGAACGCCCGGCCCCAACTTCAGCAAAGCCGCACAGTTCCAGGCAACACCGCCATTCAAGACGAAGTTCTTTATCAGCCTGAACAAGAACGAGAAAGCGCCTTATCAGGTATTGCCAGAGCCTACCTTGAACTCTGCTCCTGTCCAGACTGTATTGCCTCCGGGCACGCCTCAGGCAATTCTGGCGGCAGTGGAACCATCACTGGAACCAGCCGACCTGAATCTGCTGACCACTGGCGCGGCAATTGGCTTTCCCCAGACCACTGTGCTGCCTGACCCGGACACCCGCGTTGCCAATTTCAACGCGCTGCCCAACGGGCCGTTTCCTCTGCGCGGAGCTAACCTGCCTTATGATTCATTCACCGGAGACACCACGCACCGCCTCTATGAGATGTGGCAGCAATCGGATTGCAATGTGAAAAACGCCACCCGGGAAAATCCCTCAGGCTGCCTGAGTGATCTTTATCCGTTTGTGATTACCAACTACACCAATCAGCCTGATCCGGCCAACAAAGGCGCCATTGACGATAATGGCGGCGGCAACTCCATGGCGTTCTACAACGTCCAGCAGGGAGACGCTCCGGTTTTCAAGAGCCTGGCTGATCAATACACCATAAGCGATAACTATCATCAGGCCGTAATGGGCGGTACCGGCGCAAACCACATTATGATGGGGACCGGCGACGCAATTTTCTGGAGTGACGGCAATGGCAATGCAACCAAGCCGCCATCACACATCGCCAACCCTGATCCACTGCCCGGCACTGACGACGTTTATACGGTGGACCTGAATTTTGACGGCAACTTTACCGAGTGCGCCGATTCAACGCAGCCCGGTGTTGATGCGGTGCGTGATTATCTGGCATCGCTTCCTTACCACCCCAATCCGAATTGCCGGCCAAACCACTTTTACCTGATCAACAACAATAATCCGGGATTTCTGCCGGATGGAACCGTTGATACAGCCGGCATCGCCAATGGCGGCTCAGTTCCTCCAACTAATGTACGCACCATTGGTGAAGCGCTGAATGAAAAAGGCGTTTCCTGGGCCTATTACGGTGGAGCGTATAACGCCGCTGTATTGTTGCAGCACAATCCCACCACCACCAATCCGGCCATTCTTGCGGGCGCAGCTTACTGCAACATCTGCAACTTTGAATCGTATGCCACCGCGATCATGGGCAACCCCGCACAGCGGACCGCACACATCAAGGACACAACGGATTTCTTTGCCGCAATAGCTAATAGCAGCCTGCCCGCAGTTTCTTTCGTGAAGCCCGATGGCCTGCTTGACGGCCACCCGGCTTCCTCAAAGCTTGATCTTCTGGAAGCCATGATCAGGAAAATCATGGACAGCCTGACTGCCAACCCGCAGCTCATGGCCGAAACCGCGTTCATGATCACCATGGATGAAGGCGGCGGCTTCTATGATTCCGGTTACATCCAGCCAATGGATTTCTTTGGCGACGGCCCGCGCATTCCGCTCATTGTGGTCTCAAACTTTACCAAGGGCGGCCATGTGAACCACAGCTATGCCGATCACGTTTCGATTCTTAAGTTCATTGAGCGTAACTGGAAGTTGAAGCCATTGACCAACCGCAGCCGCGATAACTTCCCCAATCCCCGCGTGGAGAAGAACAACCCCTATGTCCCAGTCAACAGCCCGGCGATCAGCGATCTGTTTGACATGTTCCAGTTTAATCAGGACAAGGACAAAGATGATCACGACCATGATGGCGATGGCGGAAGAAACTAACCACCAGTAAAAATGCACGTTAATTACGCCGACCGGCATCCGCTGGCCGGCGTTTTTCTTTGTAATCCCGCCTCTTCAGGAATTTGAGAGATTTGGCGGGATTGAAAACCCGCTTAACCTGAAGTGCACTCTAGCTTTTATGACGAATAACTCACCACCGCATGCGTCCAAAGTTGCCGGCTGTACCACTACAAAAATCCGTTCAAATTGAGAAAAAGGCCTGTTTCCTGGAGAGTTGACTATCATCTCCGAATTAATTTCGGCAGGTGTAAAACAAAAATGGCCACAGTAGGAAAAGAACTTGTGCACATATTTTTGTGGCTTCATCAAACCCGGTGAAGGAAAACTTCTTCCAATAGGCAGAACATCAGGGAGTTTGCGCCATGAAGGTGTTGTCATTTTTGGGAGCTGTTGGTTTAGGCATTTTTTCAGGAGCATGGATCATCGCGCTGCGCCGCCGTTCCGCCGCGCAAAAATCGCTTATTAACATCAATGAAGCCAGCCAGGAAGACATCATGCAACTGCTCGGCCTGGATTCGTACGTCGCGGAGCAGATTGTGGAGCACCGGCCTTATCCCAGCAAGCTTGATCTGCTGGGGCGCATGGTCGTCACGCCAGACCTCTATAATTCCATCAAGAACAACATTGTCTGTAAGGCGTCTTAAAAATCGTGAGGGAAGCAGCTGGCAATCTTCTTTAAGCAATCAGCATAGTAGGTGGACCAAGCCAATGCCGATGCCAATTGCTGAATGGCTGTATGCTGACTACTGATGCTAAGTGCTGGTTGCTAACTACTTGTTTTTCCAGACAGGCTTGCGCTTTTCAATCACGGCGCGCAGGCCTTCCTGCACGTCTTCCAGGTTCATCAGTTCATTCAGATAGAGGTCTTGGGAGGTCTTCATGGCTTCTTTCAGTGGCCGCCCCGCGGAGTTGGCGATGACGCGCTTGGTGACCTCAAGCACCGGGCCGCTAAATTCTGAGATGCGAGCAATCAGCGCCTCAACATGCTTTTGCAACTCGGCTTCCGGCACCACTTTATTGACAAAGCCAAAGTGCAATGCGTCTTCGGCGGAAAGCGCTTCGCCGGTAAGAATCAGCTCATAAGTTTTCTTGGTGCCGATAAGCTGCGGCAGCATTACCGCCGCAAATGGCGGGAATACTCCCAGCTTTACTTCCGGCTGTGCGAACTTGGCTTTGGGTGTAGCCAATACCACGTCGGCAAAACCGACAAGCTCTGATCCAGCGCCGATGGCCGGGCCGTTCACCACAACCACAACAGGCTTGGAAATATCCACCATGGCCTGAAACACACGGGTAAAAGCGTCCAATGTTTGAAACACACGATCAGGGCGGGAATCTTCCAGTGAAATGCCTGCTGAAAAAGCAGGCTGCGCTGATTGCAGCAGAATGGCCTTTACGTCTGCGCGTCCATTCAGGCTCTCAATGGCTTCCGCCATTTCTTTCATCATCGGGACGGTCAACACATTGTGCGGAGCATGGTTCAGCGTGAGCCGCGCAATGGAGTCCACCACGCTGAACTGAATGTATTTATAGGCTGCCGCTGCCGTTCGAGTATCGCCGGTCAGATCAGCTTCAATTTCATGCGTGGGGCCAGTGGCCATAATCACCTCTGAACACTTCTGAAGGGAATTATCCATCGAACCGGATGCAGGCACAAGCAGGGAAACACTTTATCCAGAATCACAAGTGCATGCTCTTTGTGTATTCTGTGTATGAAGTGGTCACCAAAAGATTGACACTCTGCCGCCAGTCAGCTACTTTCCTATCCAGTAATTCCTAATTCCCTGAAAAAGGACAAAGGACAAACGATGAAATCGATCTGCAAAGCATTGGCAGTAATCGTCATGATGGGTATCTTCGCCGCGCCGGTCAGCATGGCCACCGCAACTCCACCCGTTGAGGACCAGCCGCACATGAAGGCGGCGCTGGAGCACTTGAGAGCAGCAAAAGCGGAGCTTGAACAGGCGGCAGCCGACAAGGGCGGACATCGCGTTGCGGCCCTTAAGGCCACTAATGATGCCATTCACCACACGGAAGAAGGAATCAAATTCGCCAATCACCACTAAACCGTGGTGTGGGTGCCGCTCTCTGCGGCGCCTGAATTTTTAAAACCATCTCAGTTGTTTGGCCGGCCTCAATACCGGCCATTTTTCATTGCTGACTTCACTGAAATGGCCCAGTAAAATGGGCGCATGAAGATTGCCTTGGGCGCAGACCACGCCGGTTTTGAGCTGAAAGACAAAATCAAACAACATTTACAGCAACAGGGAATTGAGGTCCGCGATGAAGGCACCTCTTCGCCTGAATCCGTTGACTATCCTGACTATGCCCGCGCCGTGGCGCATGACGTAAATGAACGCCGTTCCGATCTGGGCATTCTGGTTTGCGGCAGTGGAATCGGCATGGCGATTGCCGCGAACAAAGTGGATGGCATTCGCGCCGCGAATGTGAGCACGGAGTATGAAGCGCAGATGAGCCGCGAACATAACAATGCCAATGTGCTGGCGCTGGGCGCTCGCATCCTTAAACCTGAAGAAGCTTTCCAGATTGTTGACAGATGGCTGGCCACCAATTTTGCCGGCGGACGGCACGAACGCCGCGTGGAAAAGATTACCGCCCTTGAAACGGAAGAAAAAGAAGAAAGAACAGGGAAGCAGGAGAAAGAATATAAAGAGAAGCAGGAAACAAAGCCTGCCATAAGCGGAAGCCGCTGATGCATCACCAATGGTCGCAAGGCGTGTTTGAGATCAGCACAGACAAGTCGCGCATTGATCTCCGCATGGTGCATGAATTTCTTACCAGCAGTTACTGGGCACAGGGCATTCCGGAATCAACCATCCAGCGCGCCATAGAAAACTCTCTTTGCTTTGGTGTTTATTTTGACGGCCAGCAGGTTGGCTTTGCCCGCGTCATTACGGACCGTGCCACCTTCGCATACCTGGCCGACGTATTTATTGTGGAGGGTTATCGCGGACGCGGCCTTTCAAAATGGCTGATGCAGTGCATCATGGGCCATCCAGACCTGCAGGGCCTGCGCCGCTGGATGCTGGCCACCCGCGATGCCCATGGACTTTACAAGCAGTTTGGATTTACTGAAGTAAAAAGTCCGCAGCGCTGGATGGAACGCCATGTGCCGGAAATTTATAAAATGCAATCCAGCAGTCGATCTGAACCTGAGTAGCTGCCGTGCAGGAATATGCTTTACGGCTGTATCCATACGAACTCGGGGCTGCTCCCAAGCATCTCTCTATCTAGTATAGTTTTTGTGTTATGAAAAACGCCTGGATGTCCCGCCCCCTCGCCGAATCTGATCCTGAGATTGCCCGCGCCATTGCCAATGAAGCCAATCGCCAGCATGAAGGGCTTGAACTGATTGCCTCAGAAAATTTTGTGAGCATGGCCGTGCTGGAGGCCGCAGGGTCGGTCTTCACCAATAAGTATGCGGAGGGATATCCGGGCAAGCGCTATTACGGCGGCTGCGAATTTGCCGACGTGGTGGAAAACATGGCGCGCGACCGCGCAAAGCAACTTTTTGGTGCGGACCACGCCAACGTCCAGCCGCATTCCGGCTCCCAGGCTAATATGGCGGCTTACATGGCGCTTCTGCAACCGGGCGATGTGGTGATGGGCTTGAATCTTGCGCATGGCGGCCATCTCACGCATGGGCATCCACTGAATTTTTCCGGCAAGATGTACAAGATTGTTCCTTATGGCGTGAATAAAGAGACGGAAACTATTGACTATGACGAG
>DASRCD010000479.1:0-16205 GCA_035653315.1 Candidatus Angelobacter sp. | reverse complement strand
CACCGCTCCGGTAGCCTGGGGCGCCATTGGTACTCCGGTCCACATGCTGGCCTCCGTTACAGCCATGCCGGAAGCTGATATGAATGCCATGATCGGACGCATTCTGCCTCTTACGGCTGTGATTGTGCCTTTCTGGCTGGTGCGCGCCATGGTTTCATGGAAAGAAACGTTTGAAGTTTTTCCCGCCATTCTGGTGGTGGGAATTTCTTTCGCATCCATGCAGTATTTCTGGTCCAATCACATGGACAGCAACCTGGTGGACATCACTGCCGGACTATTTTCATTGCTGTGCACGGTTGTGTTCCTGCTCTTCTGGAAGCCAAAGAAAATATGGCGCTTTGAAGAAGATGGTGGCCACATTGCCGTAACACCGATTGGGAAGGGAATTCCCAGTGTTTCCGGCGGCTCAACCGGACCAGAAATACATTCCTATTCTTTCGGCCAAACATTCAAAGCCTGGCTGCCATTCCTGATCCTCTCCGTATTTGTTTTCTTATGGGGCTACAAACCGGTGAAGGACTGGATGAACATTCATACAACGCCAAACTGGGTGGTCCGTGGACCTGATGGAAATGTGGCTAAAGGTCCTGATGGAAAAATAAAGCTCAACAACGGTTGGTCTACGCCGATACACAACAAGATTTCACGCGCTCAGCCCGTAGTGCCTAAGCCAGCCCCTGAAGGCGCAAAATTTGCCTTTATCTGGCTCTCCGCTACCGGTACTGGCTGCTTCCTTGCTGCCATCATCGGCGGATTGATTCGCGGAGTCAGCATAGGCAAGCTTTTAAGCATTTTCGGATATACCCTTGGGCGAATGAAGTGGGCTGTGATCGCAATTTCAGCCATGCTGGGGTTGGGCTTTGTTACCAGATATTCAGGGAGTGATGCAGTCTTGGGACTGGCATTCACTCATACCGGCTGGTTCTACCCCTTCTTTGGAACCTTCTTGGGATGGTTAGGTGTCGCTCTTACGGGCAGCGATACTTCATCCAATGCTCTGTTTGGCAGCTTGCAGAAGATTACAGCGCAGCAGATTGGCCTGGATCCTGTACTTATGACAGCGGCGAACAGCGCCGGTGGCGTAATGGGCAAGATGGTGGATGCACAATCCATCTGCGTAGCTACTGCGGCTACCAATCAGGTGGGCAATGAAGGCTTTATCTTCCGCTTTGTGGTCTGGCACTCCATTGCATTGGGGGCAATCGTAGGCATTGTCGTAATGATTTATGCCTATGTGCCCTGGGCAAAGGCGCTGGTGCCACACGGCATAAAGCTGATATCGCAATAACAGTAGGGTTGATAGTTCAAAAACACCGCCGCAAACGGCGGTGTTTTTTTATGTAGCTAAACGTTTGTTGTGCAATCAGCTTTATTGCACAACGATCATGCTAAGTGAGCTTTCGCTGCGCGGTTGCGTTGTTTGCGAGACTTTCGTCAGGCCTCCCGTGACTGGATCAATGCTATAGGTGGAAAGCATTCGGCTTTCCGTGACATAGGCGAATTTTCCTGATCCATCAACGTTCACGCTTGAAGCAGAGCCGGTAATCACCGCATCGGGAATAGGTGTTAGAGTGCTTGCCGTTGAATTATAGGTATAACCCTTTACCGAAAAAGTAATTCCGTTTAGGAATGCAATATAAAGGTGCTTACTATCTGGAGTAAGGCTAAGACTATTGCCACCATGATCTATAGTAAAAGGAGACCCGACTGCAGGCGTGAGCGTCCCTGTAGCGCCAATTTTAAAAATGGAGATATTTTCCATATTTAGAATGTATAGAAATTGGTTGTCAGGACTTACCGTAAGCTGCCCCAGCCGCGAACCTGAGCCTGCTGGAATTGGCGGCTGGACCAGTGTTAAGTTTCCGCTTACGTCAATGGAAAATCCTTCAACGCTGGTATCGTCAGCATTGAAAAGAAACCGGCCATCCGGGGAGATTGTAGTGAAATCTCCCAATGAACTTGCCGTAGATCCGGTATTTGTGAGCAATCCAGTGCTCTGGTTTATGGTATAAACATCGAATGTTCCGGCATTGGGCTGGTATAGAAAATGGCCGGTATGGTCAATGGCAAGCTGTCCTTGACGGCCAAGCTCTGTAAAAATGAGTGGGCTCCCAGGTACAGGCGTAAGCGTCCCCGTCTGTTGGTTGATCTGTAATTCAACAATGCCAGGAGGATTTAGGACAAAGCCGTGTCCAGCCCCTATATTCAAGGCATACAAAAAGCGATTTTGGGGATCGGAAACAAGCTGCGGCACAATGTTCTGCCCCAGGCCCGCATCGGTAAAAGATAGGGTTGGGAGTGGAGTGATCTGTCCCGTACTGCTGTTAATGCTTCCGCCTTCATAGCCAGTCTCAGTTTCAAAGACGCTAATGCCATAAATGAAATGGCTAGCACTCGCGGATGGCGTAGGCGTTGGGGTTGGAGAAGGGCTTGAACTAACTGGAGTGGGACTTGGCTGAGTAGTGCTGGAAGCACTGACACCACCGCATCCGGCAAGAATTAGTAAACCAATACTGACGAAGACGATTGAGAAGACCTGGACGTTTTTCATGGCGCGCTGCTCGCTTTCAGAGTTGCTGCTGTCGTTAAGGGATGAGCAGAGTTGCTGCCGGGTTTGCTGAATAAAAACGACCTTAAAAATTAGTTATCCCAAATGAATGAAATTAGCTCTGGATTGTTCAAAATGCTGCGCAGGAAGACGGTTATTTTCTGGGACGAAATGCAGTCATTCCGTATGTTGAGCTTGCTTGAGAGAATCTGCAAAAGTGGTAGTATTCCGTGACCGGATTTTCGGCAATTCCAAATGAAGATGTTGAGTAATGTTTTAAACTGGCAATTGCATTATCTTCCCCATAAACGTAAATCTTGTTCCGCGCTGGCATTCGCAACAATGTGCGGCACGCTCCTAACTGCGGGAGCGCTAGTTATTTTTTGCTCTCCTGTTGTGCAGGCGCAGCAAACTGATACAAAGCCCGTAGTGGTCCAGCCAGGAGCACCGGGTATGCCGAGCAAAAGATTGCCATCCTCCACAACGGCAAAGCTGCCGCCCCGCTCACAGGCAGAAGTCGAATTCATGCAGGGCATGATCATGCATCATTCGCAGGCAGTGGAAATGACCGCACTGATTGCATCGCATACTGAGAACAAGGAGCTTCGTTCTTTGGGAGCGCGCATCAGCAGTTCGCAAACGGATGAAATCAAATTTATGAAGCGCTGGCTTGCCGCTCGCGGTGAATCAATTTCCATGAGCATGCCCGGAATGCAAGACATGGATATGGCGCATCATTCAATGCCACTGATGCCCGGCATGCTTACGCCGGAACAGATGGATGCGTTGCGCAAGGCGAAGGGCGCTGAATTCGACCGGCTGTTTCTGACTGGAATGATTCAGCATCATAATGGCGCATTGACCATGGTGAAGGATTTGTTTAATACCGCCGGAGCGGGACAGGATGCCGAGGTATTTGACTTCGCTACGGACGCGGACAATACTCAGAAAGCCGAAATCAGGATTATGCAAGCAATGTTGGAGAAGAAAGCCTCAGAGGAGAAACAATGAATCGAGTGCCCAGTTTTGGTTTTTGCGTTGCGGTTACCGCAATCATTTTAGTTCTTGGTATGAGCCGGGTACAGGCACAAACGCCGACTCCTACCCCTTCACCTGCACCATCCGCTTCACCTGCACCGTCCGCGCAAGAACCATCTGATGAAGATAAGAATCCATTTGCTCCTGAGTCCGCTCCAGCGCTTCCGCCGGGCATGACTGGATCGGATGTAAACGATCCTCGCGCAAAGCTAAGTCCCGGCCTTTTTGACGCGGGCGAAACCGCGTTAGGCATGAAGCACCTTGTGCTGGTCAAGAAGCCGGATGCATTTCAGCTTGGGGCCTCTGATCCTGATGATCCCAAGGTGCAGAAGACGCTGAGCCAGCTTGGCATGAGCAATAATGCCGCAAAGCTTCCCAAGCCGCTGC
Source organism: Candidatus Angelobacter sp. (assembly GCA_035653315.1). Lineage (GTDB taxonomy): Bacteria > Acidobacteriota > Terriglobia > Terriglobales > Acidobacteriaceae > Angelobacter. The sequence continues at coordinate 12,232 of DASRCD010000479.1, read as the reverse complement.
ACCTGGTGCTTGCGCAGCTTGCTTTTGCAAATTCCGATCTCGCGTTCCAGGGCAACCACCTGTTTCAGGGGAATTTTTATGGTGTAAATATCTTTGATATTTCCAATCCGGCGAATGCCACGCTGGTGACTTCGCTTGTGTGTCCTGGCGGGCAGGGTGATGTATCGGTCTATAAGAACCTTCTGTTTATGTCAGTGGAGATGCCGAATGGACGCCTGGATTGCGGCACGCAGGGCTTTCCGCCGGAACCGCCTCCAACTCCAGAAGAGGAGAAAGAAAAGAAGCGCCGTCCACCAGCAGCGCAAAAAGACCGTTTTCGCGGCGTAAGAATCTTTGATATTTCTGACATTAAAAATCCAAAACAGGTTGCCGCGGTGCAGACTTGCCGCGGATCGCACACGCACACGCTGGTACTGGACCCGAATGACAAGGACAATGTTTACATTTATGTATCGGGCACTTCCTTTGTGCGTCAGCCGGAAGAGTTGGCGGGATGCTCAGATGAAAAGCCGGACAAGGACCCGAATACAGCGCTGTTCCGTATTGAGGTGATCAAGGTGCCAGTTGCCGCGCCGCAGGAAGCGAAAGTTGTATCCAGCCCCCGCGTCTTTATTGATGCCCGGACGGGAGCGCTCAACGGACTGAATAATGGTGGCACCCACGGCAAGAATGGTATTGAGAAACCGGCAGACACGAACCAATGCCACGATATTACTGTGTATTCCGCGATTGGATTAGCGGCGGGAGCATGCTCCGGCAATGGAATTTTGCTCGACATCAAAGATCCTGTAAATCCCAAGCGCGTGGATGCGGTAAACGATCCCAACTATTCGTACTGGCATTCGGCTTCATTCTCCAACGATGGAACCAAAGTTGTCTTTACCGACGAATGGGGTGGTGGTCTGGGAGCGCGCTGCCGTCCGAACGATCCCAATAAGTGGGGCGCCGATGCAATCTTTGGCCTGAAAAACGACAAGCTGACCTTCGAAAGTTATTACAAAATGCCGGCAGCGCAGGGCGATACAGAGAACTGTGTTGCGCATAACGGCTCGCTGGTTCCCGTGCCGGGCCGCGATATTGAAGTGCAGGCCTGGTATCAGGGCGGCATTTCGATAGTGGACTTTACTGATGCAACACATCCATTTGAAATTGCCTACTTTGACCGTGGGCCAATCGATCCTAAAATGCTGATTCTTGGCGGAGACTGGTCAGCCTATTGGTACAACGGCTATATCTATGGATCGGAAATTGCACGCGGCCTGGATGTATTTGAACTGACACCGAGTCAGTTTTTGACGCAGAACGAGATTGATGCGGCCAAAGCAGTTCATGTAAATGAACTGAACGTGCAGAATCAGCAAAAGATTGAGTGGCCGGCAAAGATGGTGGTGGCAAAGGCATATGTGGACCAGTTAGCGCGATCAAAAGCCCTGCCCCAGGATGAGATTGCGGCCCTGCAAAAAGAAATCCAAAATGCTGAGAGTTCGCACATGAGCAAGGCTTCATTGGCAAAATTGAAGCACATGGCGCAATCACTGGAAAAGAATGCCGGCACGGCAAAAAGCCAGGCGGATTCCGCAAGGCTGCATGCATTGGCGGGAATTTTGGAGCATCCGGCAGCGTAACTATAGCTTATTAAGATAGATACATTCGCAGATTGAGAAAGGGCGCTGCGCCGTTTCTCAATCTGCTTTTTATTGTGTAATCTGATTGCTTGTTTCCATTCCCCTCATGCCAAATGCTGTTTATGCTCGTTCCGTTGAATATATGTGCACGTGCTCTGAAAGGGTTCCATGAACATACTCATGACTGGGGCTTCCGGGCTGGTGGGATCGGCACTAGTAAAAACGCTTGTGGAAGAAGGACACACGATTAGCCGGTTAGTGCGTTCCGAGAATCAACCTGCTCGAAATATGCGTGGTGTCATTGATATTCCCTGGGATCCGCGCACAGGAGAAATAAGTAATTCCGCGAATGCGGATGTAAGTCAGATATACAGCAGCACGGATGCAGTCATTAATTTGGCCGGAGCACCGATTGCGGGTGGTCGATGGACAGAGAAGCGCAAAGCGCTTTTGCGATCCAGCCGCATTGATACTACACGTAGTCTGGTCAGAGCGATCGCGAACATGAAGAAGCGGCCCAAAGTATTGATTTCCGCTTCGGCCATCGGCTATTACGGCGATCGTGGTGATGAAGTGCTAACAGAAAACAGCGCGCCTGGAACAGATTTCCTGGGCATAGTGGCAAAGACCTGGGAAGAGGAAGCGCTTAAGGCTGAAGAACTTGGTCTTCGGGTGGTGCGAGCGCGCCTGGGAGTAGTCTTGGCCAGAGATGGCGGGGCGCTGCCACAGATGATGCGGGCATTTAAATTTGGACTGGGCGGAAAACTAGGATCAGGCCGTCAGTGGATGTCATGGATCACACTGGAAGATGTTGTGGGGATTATTCGCATGGCTTTAGCAACAGACGTCCTGAGAGGCGCAATTAATTTTGTGTCCCCTGAACCTGTTCGCAATACTGACTTCGCAAGCGCACTAGGCAGGGCCATGCATCGTCCTTCAATTTTAGCAGCACCTGCTTTTGGGCTGAAGATTGTAATGGGCGAGATGAGCGATATTGTGCTGGCAAGCACGCGCGTAATACCTCAGGCATTGCAGCAGCATGGCTATTCGTTTCTCCATACTGATCTGGACGAAGCACTACGGATGATTGTCAGCTAAAAATTAATTTATAAGTTGGCCGGATATAAACCATGTTGCCGGATGGCGCGTATAGAGATCCGCTCCAGGGTTGGCTCTATGATTACGCGAAGGTTGGAAAGTCTGAAATGAAAAAAGCCCGCCGAACAAGCCGGCGGGCAGAGGAGATTTGATTACGGTTAGAACCTGAAAGTGCCTCCGACAAAGAAACGACGGCTGGCAGCCAGGTTTGAACCCGGAATGGAGTCACCGGTGAGTTGAGGAAGCGCGAAGGCGTTTCCAAAAATTCCAGTGCCGGCATTCTCAATAAACGGATTCACAGTTGCGAAGTTGGCATGATTGAGAGCATTCTGAGCGGTAAAGCGGAACTCGAATGATGCCCGTTCATTAAACTTCACCATTTTCGTTACACTGGCGTTCAGGAAGTTGAGAGGTGCATCGCGCCCGATATTGCGTGGGGCATTGCCAAACGGTGTGCCGAAAACGCTCTGGGCCACGCCGGTATTGGCAATATATCGCACCTGGTTGTTTGATACCGCGGTAACGGCAGGTGTTGGAGCATTCAATGCATTCAAACTCAGGAGCTGAGTGGAAGAAAGTGAGCAACCGGCGCCGAAGAGAGCGCAGGCGTCACCGGCAAAAATACCTACGCTATCCACCGGGGCTTTGAGGCTACCCAGGAAAGGACGAGCTGCAGGCACTCCAGCGTTGAAGTTGGCATCGAAGCCGCTGTCAAAGAAGTCTCCAGCTTCTGTGAGCTGCGAGAAGACAATGGTTTCAGGAGTAAATGGCTGGCCAGATTCCCAGACATATGAAGCGGACATGGACCAGCCACCCAGCATGTGCCCCGCAAAGCCGTGCTGTCCTTTAAAGAGCGGCAAGTCTTCCACTACTGACAAAGAGAAGGTGTGGGGAATATCCAAACCAGAGAATGAATATTCACCATGGCCGTTGTCCAGAGGATTCTGGGAGGCGGCAAAGGTGTTTCCGCCGCCAAAGGTTGAGAAGATTTCACTGCTGTTATCCAGGGCTTTGCTGAATGTGTACCCCGCGCGAACAGTCAACTGATGAAAGAGATTGTTGGCCCGGAATTCTGTCTGAAGTGCGTTGTAGTTGGAATAACCTGAGTTATTGCGAGATAAAACAATCCCCTCATTGCAATTAATCCGGCCCACTGCGCTCGGAGAAAAAGCGTTTGCAGCCGGGCAGGGTGTGTCGCCCGCTGGAACCAGGTTGGGGAATTGAGTAGCCAGGTCACCAATAAACGGATTAGCGTCTATTGACTGAAAAAGCTGACTTGCATGGTTGCCGACGTAGCGTACTTCAACGGCTGAATTTTTGGAGAGCTCGCGCTCAACACCAAAACTCCAGCTCTGTACCTGATCGGGTCTGAAATTCTGGCCTACCGTCACCTCTGTAAGATCACGAGGATCAAGCTGGCCAACAGGTAGAAGTGGACCAACCAATGCGCGAACATTGGGGCCTGTGGGTACTGCGGGAAGTGCAAGCGCAGATGAAGCACCCGGTCCACCAACAAGCGCCGTCTCCAGGACAGAAGGAGCTCCGCCATAGTTATTCAGAAGAATGTTGTTGAATGCTGGATCATAGGATAGGCGATAGCCGCCGCGAATCGTGGTTTTTCCATTCCCGGTAAGGAACCCGCCCCACTGCGGAGAGTAAGCAAAGCCAAAACTCGGACCAATTGCCTTTTTATAAGCAGGTACGGCAGCCGGTGTGGTAACGGACAAAGGTAAAGTGGGATCCCACAATGGATTTGGTCCTTGCTGCTGGCTTACTCCAAGATCATGCAGTTGGTTGTAAGGCGATCCATAGAAGGAGTAGGTAATGCCAAGGTTAAGAGTCAGATTGCGTCCGATCTTCCAGTCGTCACCAACATAGAAGAAGGTGTCATTCTCTTTCAATCCAAGCTCCGGATTCCCCTGGGCCAGTGCCACTGAAGGGCAGTCTCTGTTGGGCGTGCAGTCTGACGGATTATTCACGATGAAGGAACTTAAATTCGCGAATGTATATGCGCCATTGATGTTGGGCAGGAAAATGTTTGGTGATTGCTGATGTGTCCAGTTCACGCCTGCTTTCAGGGAGTGCTTGCCCAGAACGTAATTCCAGTTGTCCTGCGCCTGCCACGTGTTGACCACACGCCCTTGAGGCAGCGCTGGATTTACACCGAATCCGAGTGCCGCTGGGTCCTGAAAGGCCACATTCGTTACCGCGCTGAGAATACCGCCGGTGGTAGGCTCAGTGCCAATGGAGTTGCCGCCAAATTGAACGTTTAAACGGTCAAACCCTACGCGGGCTTCATTGACCATCCGAGAACTGAAGTTGTGCGTTTCACTCAGGAGGATTGCCTGGCTCAGTGCGGGAACGTTGACCACATATCCGGCTGCGCCATTGTCTTGAGTATTGAAAAAATTACCACGGCTAAAAAGGTAGCGCGCGCTCAACTGATCATTTCCACCAAACGATATATCTTCTTTGGTGACCCAATTAAAGACATGGATTGGAGTGGGAAGAATGCGCGACACAGTGCCTACCTCCACGTTGGGGCACAGGACAGCGTTTGTCAGAGGATCAGTGATGTCCTGAGTGGTTAGATTGGCCGGTGTTGGATTTCCTGCGGAAATTCCATATGGGCCAAATTTCGATAGAGCTGCTACTGCGTTCGCGCTGGCGCCGCTGGGAAAGCAGCTTGCTAGCGTTGCCAGTCCGGTAGGAGTAGGGGTAAGAGAACCTGTGCTGTACAGAGTGCTTGAACCAACAATCTCCTGATCAAAACCTCCAAAGAAGAAGGCTCTGTTCTTGACCAGAGGTCCGCCAATAGTAAAGCCGCCGAATTCATCATTGGAACGGGGTGGTTCTTTCAACCCATTATTGTTTTGCGTGGAGGTAAGGCTGTTCAGGATCGAATTGTTCTCGTTAGCATAGACGCTGCCGTGCCAGGCATTGCCTCCACTCTTGGTGATCAGGTTCACCACCGACCCTGCATTGCGACCGTACTCAGGGCCAAAGTTATTGGTGACGATGACATACTGCGAGACGAACTCAGAGTCGGTCAGGGCTAATGCCGGGCCTGCCACGCTGTTGTCATTATTATTCTGGCCGTCGATTTCCTGATCGTTATTGCGGCCGCGCAGACCGTTTACCGAAAAGCCGCCGCCGCCATTTGTGTTTGAAAATCCCTGGTCGCGTGCGGAAACCACGCCAGGAACGAATAAAGCCAGAGTGTCGAGGCCCTGATTTTCCTGAATGCCCGCAAAGCTACTCAACACGGTGCCTTCAAATGTATTGGTCACCTGTGCCTGGGTGCTTTCAATCAGCGGAGCTTCAGCCGTTACTTCCACGGTGGAAGTGGCCTCGCCGAGTTTCAGCTTAATGTTTCCTACGCTGCTGTCGCGTCCTGCCGCTACAAGGATGTCATTTTGTACTGAAGTTTCAAAATTCTGGGCCGAAACTTCAATTTTGTAATTTCCAACTTGAATCAAATTGAATCGGAAAGAACCCGAGCTATCGCTGGTTGTTGTAAGAGTAATGCCGGTTTCTGTGCCAGTTGCTTTTACTGTGGCACCTGATACTACCGCGCCCTGCGGATCAACCACTGTGCCGGAAATGGATCCCTTCAGCACTTGGCCAAAAGACGGGACACTGCACAGCAATATAAAGCAGGTAGCGACGGTAATTAGTCTGTCGCGCAGCTTATGACTCATTCGATATATCTCCATTACTTTTTACTGAGCACCACAACCAGGCGCGCTTGCAAAACAGAAAGCGCTTGATTGCGTATTCCCATTTTGCAACTGGCATGCCTTTCTCTATATTCCATTTATCAATGACTTAGAAGGGAGTCGATGATTCGTAATCCTGAATAGTGGATTCGTCTCTTGCTATGGATTGAGTTGTAAGGTGTAGAACTTTGCCGGGATGTTAACAAATGTTTACGAATAGATAAATATACGTGGTCTGGTAGAGCAAACAGAGGCAGTTCACCTATATAAATGACCAGTTCATCCCATCATTGAATGGTTGCCAATAATGGGCAGAGGGCTGCATAGAGGCGAGATGGGATGATATGCATACCGGTGTGCAGGTAGATTTTATTGGAGATGGAACATTGCTATATTCAATAATAAGAATTTGTTCACACCATAATTTGGACCATTCATCCCATTTGCAATACAGTGATCTCCTGAATGCGCTTTTATCCTGTAATTGACGCTATTCACATCAGAGGGCAAATAGTGAATACAACGGATAAATAATGAACACGAATTATTTTCACATTCTTTCCGAGACGAGCGCTGGATTGTGAGGCTTTGGTTCGAAGTTGAATAAGTGGAACTGACGGGGCGGAGCGGAAGAATAAAGTAATTGCGCATACAATTGATCTCTACGTTGAACGCAATGTGTGCTAGGAGCTTATGGCGGAAAACATCGTAACTGCGATACAGAATCGTGTGATGTCAATCCGGATGGAGAGGCCGGAAAAGAAGAATGCTCTTACCCGTGCCATGTACCTGGGGATGGTGGATGCGCTTAAGCAGGCCGATGCTGATCCGAATGCGCGCGTAATCCTGATCAGCGGAACGCAAGATTGTTTTACAGCAGGAAATGATCTTATAGATTTTGCCAATGCCAAGCCGGGGGAGAGCAGCCCGGCTATCCTCTATTTAGAGACGCTCATTGCGGCGCAGAAGCCTGTGATTGCAGTAGTGAACGGCGTAGCTGTCGGCATCGGCACAACGATGCTTTTGCATTGCGATCTGGTTTATGCAGGCTCAAGCGCGCGTTTTCAGCTTCCTTTTGTAAATCTAGGTTTATGCCCTGAGGCAGGTTCAAGCGCCGTGCTGCCTGCATTGATGGGGCATCATCGCGCGGCGGAGCTGCTTTTCTTTGGCGAGCCTTTTGGAGCAGAGACAGCGCGCGATCTGGGCATAGTGAATGAAGTTGTGCCGGATGTGGAGCTATTTGCTAGAGCCGGGGAGAAGGCGCAACGCCTGGCCGAAAAGCCGCCTGCCGCATTGCGAACGACCAAAGCATTAATGAAAGGCAATGTGTCTGGCGGAATCAGCCAGGCCATGGCACGAGAAACTGAGCAATTTGTTGCTTTGCTGCAAGGGCCGGAAGCCAAAGAAGCCATGGCTGCCTTTATGCAGCGGCGTAAACCAGATTTTTCAAAGTTTTAATTTCTGGATTGGGTTAGCTAGCCGGCAAGCTCATCGCGCCAGCCCTCTTTCTTCATCTCTGCCTGGAACCAGTGCTGCAAGTGTGCGCGGACCTCCGCCGGGATAGCGTCAAACTGAATTCCGTGATCGCCTTCTTTGTTGGCCCAGGCGATGCGGCCAGGAACCTCCGCCTGAACGTCAGTTTCTGGGATCGTGAAGCAAATCGTTACTGGCGAATCAGGGCTTAATGCTTTATGCGTTGCAATGGCCGCGCCGCCCATGCTGATGTTGAGCATGGTTGCATTCAAGGATTCATTGCCATGCCGCAGCGTAATTGGAGTGCATGTTTGCTTGCGATAGTAGCGTTGCTGCTCCGCCCCGAGCGTTCCAACAGCCGCTTCCTGATCACTTTCACGATAGTTCTTCAGCTTGCGCAGCAAAGTGCGACGAGAGATTCCCAGCGCTTCCGCCGCTTTCCCTTGATTACCGCCGTGCTTCTCAAGGGTGTCAAACACAATCTGCCGCTCCAGTTGATCCAGGTCCTGATTTAATGCTTTGCCCATGCTGGATTGTGAACTGGAGTTGAGTTTCAAGTCGGCCGCGGTGATTTCAGTTTGCGCATCTTTCGCCAGCATAATGGCGCGGAAAATACAGTTGCGCAACTCGCGCACGTTCCCCGGCCATTCATAGCTGAGCAGGGAAGTAACTGCATCGTTGGAAAAACGAGAATTAGGATAATGCTGGTGAAGAATCTCTTCAGCAATCGCCAGCAGATCTTCCGGACGCTCGCGCAGCGGAGGAATCTCCAGCTTAAACTCAGCCAGGCGATGATAAAGATCTCGGCGGAATCGTCCCGAATTGACCAGGTCTTCAAGGTTCTGGTTGGTTGCGGCAACCACACGTACATTCACACTGACTTTTTTGCTTCCGCCCAGACGGAAATACGGCACGCCATCTAAAACGCGCAATAGTTTTACCTGCAGCTTGGGATCAAGATCGCCGATTTCATCCAGAAATAAAGTCCCGCCATCAGCCATTTCAAAGAAGCCGATCTTCTGTGCATCCGCGCCGCTGAAAGCCCCTTTTTCATAACCAAAGAGTTCGCTTTCCACCAGGTGCTCAGGAATTGCGGCGCAATTCACGTCCACCCAGGCTTTGTTGCAGCGCAGGGAATGCGCATGGATCGAGCGGGCAATCATCTCTTTGCCGGTGCCTGTTTCACCCACAATCAGCACTGCCGCAGGATGAGACGCCACCTGCTCCACCAGCCGCATGATCCGCTTTAATGCGTCACTACGGACGATCTGGCTGCTGAGGTCACACGTGTTGTAAACCGTGGTGGGCAAAGCATTCTCCTGAATTTATGTCCTTTGCACTGCGCACAAAAGACGTGGACAACTACGTATGCGACATGATGGGACAAATTCGTCACAGCGGCAATCTGAGAAGTTCACCTGAGGATTACTAAAGTTCCCTACTTTAGATTTGACATCGCGGTGGGAAGCCGAACACGGGCTACACTGCGAAAGCTCGTTTTGAAGCCCTCATGGAATCCCCCTTTATTGCTGCTGTGACAATTCGTCCCAGAATTTGCGCCAGCGATGTGACAAATGTGGCGTGAATAAGCTGAGAAGAAACACTTACGTGGCTGATGTAAGTGTTTGAATTGAAGCTGGTTATGCGGAAAAGCTGTTTTTGGCCCGCCAGTTGCCTGATTACATATTGCGCGGAGGCATTACAAAAATTATGTCGAAGCAAGCTCGATTGTTTCTTTCTGCAATGTGCCTGGCCGGTCTGGCGACCGCCATCTATGGCATAGCTGTGTGGAAGATCGACGATCCGGCCAAATTCGGCGCGTATCTGCTGAGCGCCGTACTAGCCTCGCGCTTGAAGGTGGAGCTTCCGGAAATTACCGGGACTATCTCAGTCAACTTTCTTTTTATTCTTATCGGCATTTCTGAACTGAGTTTTAGCGAAACGTTGATATTAGGCTGCTCGGCGATCCTTGTTCAATGTGTGACCCGGCGCAGATGGCCAAAAATTGAGCAGGTGCTGTTCAATGTCTCCAGCGCGGCTGTCGCCATTTGGGCGGGATACTTCATCTATCATGGGCCGCTGCAAACGCGGTTAAACCCTAATTCGGCCTTCCTGCTGATGCTTTCCGCAGGCGTTTACTTTTTCTTTAACACGCTTCCGGTTGCCACCATTATTTCGCTTACAGAAAACAAGAGCCTGCAAAAAATATGGACTGATTGCTACTTCTGGTCATTGCCATATTACCTGGCAGGAGGCGCATTAGCGGCGACCTTTGGCTGGCTCACGCATAAAGTAGGCTGGCAGCCCACGCTGCTTGCTTTGCCGGCGATGTTTGTGATCTATCGCTCTTACCGGCTGTACATGGGCAAGCTGGAGAATGAAAAAAACCATGTAGCGGAGATGGCCTCACTGCACATGCGGACCATTGAAGCACTGGCCCTGGCGATTGAAGCCAAAGACCAGACTACGCATGACCATCTGGAGCGAGTGCGGGTTTATGCGGTGGAAATGGCAAAGAGGCTTGAGCTTTCACAGGATGAAATTGAAGCGTTGCGCGCGGCTGCTTTATTGCACGACATTGGAAAATTAGCAGTGCCTGAGCACATTATTTCCAAGCCAGGCCGGCTTACTCCGGAAGAGTTTGAGAAGATGAAGATCCATCCGGTGGTAGGGGCGGAGATTCTTGAGCGGGTGAACTTTCCTTATCCCGTGGTCCCAATTGTTCGTTCGCACCATGAGCGCTGGGATGGCACAGGATATCCTGAGGGACTCAAAGGCGAAGAAATTCCCATTGGCGCGCGAATTCTTTCCGCTGTGGATTGCCTTGACGCATTAGCGACAGACCGCCAATATCGCAAGGCGCTGCCGCTGGATGACGCCATGCAGTGGGTGGCTGAACAAGCAGGCAAAGCTTACGATCCAAAAGTGATTACGGTGCTGAAGGCCAGCTACAAAGAGATTGAAAGCATTGTGCACATGCAGGAGGGAATGCCGGAGGATCGCCAGAAACTTTCTACCCGCTTGAAAATTGAGCGCGGCAAAGCGCCCGCCAGCGGCTTTGAAATCGATAAGGCTGAACCGGCAACACAGGCTGCATTCCTTTCATCGATCGCCGCAGCGCGCCAGGAAGCGCAAACCTTATTTGAGCTTACGCAGGACCTGGGCAATTCACTCAGCCTGAGCGAAACACTTTCTGTTTTAAGTGGACGTTTGAAGCGCCTGGTGCCTTACGACGCGATTGCCACTTATATTGTGCGTGGCAATGAACTGCTGCCTGAATATGTGAACGGCGATAACTTCCGTTTGTTTGCTGCGCTGCGTATTCCCATGGGAGAAGGCCTTTCAGGCTGGGTGGCGCAAAATCGCAAGCCAATGTTGAATGGAAATCCATCTGTGGAGCATGGTTATGTCAATGATCCAAACCGCTTCAGCGCTTTACGCTCTGCTATTTCAGTTCCGCTGGAAGGGCTGCATGGCGTGGTGGGAGTGCTGACGCTCTATCATTCTGAGCCTGACGCTTATACCTCTGATCACCTGCGCATTTTGCTGGCAATCAGCTCGAAAGTGGCTCTTTCAGTGGAGAATGCGCTGGCTTTCCAGGAAGCTGAAAGCTCGGCCACAACGGATTATCTGACCGAGCTGCCGAATGCACGCTCATTGTTTATTCATCTTGACCGCGAACTTGCCCGCTGCAAACGGCTGGAAACTTCTTTAACTGTAATGGTTTGCGATCTGGATGGTTTCAAGAAGATCAATGACCGTTTTGGCCACCTGGAAGGTAACAGAATTTTGCGACATTTCTCTGAAACTTTGCAGGGTTCCTGCCGAGAATATGACTATGTGGCCCGCATGGGTGGCGATGAATTTGTGATTGTCGCTCCGGGACTGAGCAGTTCCGCCGCGGAAGCACGCGGAATCTGTCTGAGCGAGTTGGCCGGCACGGCCGGCAGGGAAATCTGCGGAGTGGAGTGGCTTTCCTTAAGCGTAGGTTGCGCGATTTATCCGGAAGACGGCGTGGACGCGGAAAAGTTGTTGGCTGAAGCGGACCGCCGCATGTATATGCAGAAACAAGAGCACCACAAAGTGTTGAAAGTTTTTAACGCGCTGACGGAATCCCGCCATTCCAGCGGTGTTCGTGACGCGGTGGCTGGCTAATGCTCCGGTTTTGCGGGTGGGCCTTTTTACGCCTGGTGGCGGTCATGCTCATGGCGAGTTTTGCGGGCGCCATGCTCATGCGTATCGCCCCAGGCTTTTCTTCTGACGACCAGGAAATCAACTCCGGCCTTTCCGCCCAGAGTATCCAGGCAATTCGGCAGT
>DASRCD010000478.1:0-8751 GCA_035653315.1 Candidatus Angelobacter sp. | reverse complement strand
ACCATTGCGACTCTCATCGGGAGCGCTTAATTCACGGCGCACCAGCACAGGCAGTGTAACGCCGGGCGAAAAGGCCAGATGAAGGCCGGTAACATCATGATCAACCGTAATGGTTTGAACCCGCTGGGAAAAATGATTGGCATTGTCCATTGCTCCAAGCCGGAGTGAATAGGTCCCCGCCGGTACTGCGGGGAACTCAAAAACTCCGGTGGTCTGGTCCCAATGGTTGATTGAAAACAGAGGCATTCCGGATTCATCAACAATCATGGGTGGATTGACTTGTTTGTAAGCATCAATCCCAGAAACAATACCGCTTAATTTAAAAGCCGGTTTTAGTTTCAGGGAGAAAGTGGCTTCTATTCTTTGGCCCGCTGCAAGATCAATCACTGAAGCAGCAGCCAGATCCGTTGCGGCGGGATAGTAAACCAGCGCTGGGTAAGCCTGAGGACGCGTCTTTGACTGCGCCCCCAGAATACGCCGCGAAGCCTGACCCGCTTTGAGACGGACGTAATATCTGCCGGAATGCAGGCCACCAAGACGGAAATCGCCGTCCTCATCCGTGCGGACCGGTTGGATTGTACGCACCAGATGCTGCTGTCCCTGGGCATAGCTTATCCGCAAGGCCTCGACGAAAACACCTTCCAGCGGCTCTCCTTCATTGTCAGTCACTTGGCCAAAAATTACGCCTGTCGAAAAAAGTTTAAGCTCAAGAGGCCCAGGCTTCTTGCCGGATAATAAATTCACCTGGGCCATGCCTCTGGTTTCAGAGAAAAAATAACCAGGCTTCTTTACAGAGATGGAAACGGGCCCCTGCTGAAATCCTTCAAAACTGAAATGTCCTTCTGCATCGGTAAGGGCGGCCCGTTTGGACGGCCCGTACACTTCCACAAGCGCATGGGGCAGGGGAGCACCCGTTTGTCCATTGATGACTGTGCCTTGAACAGTATAAAGCTTGGCATCGTCAGGAGCGGCTGGCGTTGGCGAAGGATTCATCTGCTGCGCATGCAGCGTAAAACCGGTCAATAGAAAGAGCAATCCAAAGAGACGAAGCATAACGAACAGGTAGCTTGAGCCAGCTTTACGTTAGTCTGAAAATAGTTTGAATGCAACTGCGTTAATAGTTAGTTATGGGTGATGGTAGATCGCATTCTACAACTTTTCAGACACACTGGTCCCTGCATTATTAAGTACGGTCAGGCATACCGTTCTTGCATAAGAAATTGCAAATTAAGAATGGGCGGAGCGCAACAGTAAGTCAGCCGCCACAAAGGCAAAGAACACCACGGCAATTACACCGTTCATGGTGAAAAATGCTGCATTGAGCTTGCTCAGGTCTTCGGCTGAAACCAGTGAATGCTCGTAAAACAGCAGCAGTGCCACAACGGCAACGCCCATCATCGCCAGCTTGCCCAGGCCAAAGACAACTACCAGCGCAACCAATAATCCCAGCATGAGCAGATGCAGGACGCGGGCTACAACCAGCGCGCGCGGAATCCCCAGAGATTGCGGAATGGAATTCAGGGCATTGGCGCGGTCAAACTCAATGTCCTGGCAGGCATAGAGCACATCAAAGCCACCGACCCAGAAAGTGACGATCGCTGTAAGCAGAAGGATCCGGGGATCAAGAGAGCCGCGGACACCAATCCACGCCGCAGCTGGGGCAATGCCAAGGGCAAAGCCCAACACCAGATGGGACCATCGCGTGAACCGTTTGGTATAGGAATAAAGCAGCACTACTGCCAGCGCAACGGGCGACAGGTACAACGCAAGATGGTTCAATTGTGCCGCCCCAAAAATAAACAAAGCCGACGCTACCACCACAAATGTTACGGCAAACTTCATGGAGAGAGCGCCGGCTGGAATGGCGCGCATGGCGGTGCGGGGATTAGCTGCATCAATCCTTGCGTCGGCAATGCGGTTAAACGCCATGGCCGCCGAACGCGCTGAAACCATACATACAACAATCCATCCGAGTTTGGCTGCTGCCGGCATGCCTCCGGCGGCCAGCATGGCCGCGCACAATGCAAACGGGAGCGCAAAGATAGAATGCTCCCACTTGATCATCTCCAGTGTGGTTTTGGTATTGGTGAAAAGTGACACATCGTTAGTTTAACGCAAGCGGAAGTTGGCCGCAGACGGGTGTGAAAATTAGCCCGAATCAACGCGAAAAACGCGAATGAACTTTTGGCCAGTAGTCTTAGATTGTCCGGAAATATTCAACAAATAGAAAATTATCTTGGTCCGGTAAAAAACGTTGAGGTGTTAACACAAGAGCTACAGGCCAAATACTAAATACCAACTACCGCCTTTATCCCGCAAACCCCTGTTCGCCAATGAGCGGCACAAAGCGGCAGCCATCAAGCGTTTGCACGCTGGTGCTTCCATCAGGCTTTTTCTGCACTACCTGCAAGACTTGCTGCTCGGAATCGCCGACGGGAACAACCAGGCGGCCACTTGGCGTTAGCTGTGCCGTCAATGCGGGAGGAATACGCGGCGCGGCAGCCGAAACGATAATAGCGTCAAAAGGCGCGGCGTCAGGAAGGCCGAGCGAACCATCGCCGGTAATGATTTTTACATTCTGGTATCCCAGGCGCGCCAGCGCGGATTGCGCTGCTTGCGTGAGCGAGGCATAACGCTCCACGGCAAATATTTGATTGGCCAGCTCCGCCAATATGGCTGTTTGGTACCCAGAGCCTGCGCCGATTTCCAGAACGCGGTCCTCTGGCGTGATCCGTGCCGCCTGCACCATGGCCGCGATCATGTAAGGCTGAGAGGTGGTCTGCTGTTCAGGAATCGCCACCGGATGATCGGCATACGCCTCCATCTGGTTTTGCGCGCTTACAAATTCATGCCGCGGCACTTTGCTCATGGCGGCGAGCACACGTTCATCATGGATGCCGCGCTCCCTGAGCTGCTTTTCCACCATGGCGGCGCGCTCAGCCGCAAATGGCTGTGTTCCATTTCCGCTCATACTATTTTTTTCGATGGCGGATGTGCACATCAAACCCCAGAACGCCGTTCTGGTCCCTTACAGCTACGATGGAAACATTTTTGTCTATGTTGTATTCCACCTGAATTACCGTCTCTGCCGACTGCGTGAGGCTGGTGACGTAAGTAAACGTGATGTTGTTGTTGATGGTCTGCTCAATAGTGACGCGGGCGCTGGGGTTATTTTCAGAGCCAATGAATTGAGGATCAATCTTGACGCGGCTTGCGCCAAAGAGCCGCTGCACGCGATCGCTGAACGTTGCATTTAAAGCTTCGCCAAGAATGGCGTTTGACGCAGTGGCGGTATCGTTGGTGCTGGTGCTCTGTCCGGGCTGGCTTGCATTATAAACATCCTGTCCTCGCGTCCGACCAAACGCAAGCAGAGCAATGATATCGGCGTTAGACAATGGAGGATCAGAGCGATACGTCATGCTCAGGCCTTTGCTGTTGGTAGCCTGGCCGTGCAGGCCAATTGTGATGTCGTAGTCCTGCACGCGCGCGGACATATCAATGTTCACCACTGGCTCAATGCTGAGCGGATTGCTGAAAGTAATATCGCCGCGCTCCAGCCGGTACTTGGTGCCGTTAAAAAAGATGTCGCCCTCGGCGATGTTGACGCGGCCCACAATCGCGGGACGCGCTGCCGTGCCCCGAACATGTAAATCAAGATCGCCTGAAAGCTTGGCCAATGAAGTTTCCACGCGCAGGTCCGGCGTAGAGGTAACATGCAGGTCCAGGTGCATGTTATCGAGAAATGGATTCAGCGTGGAGATGATGGGCGCTTTTTTGCTCTGCGCCAGATAGTTGGCAAAATCAAAGTGCGGATTCATGCCAAAGCGGTTCACCACAATGTCACCTGTAAGCAGAGAGCTCTTGGCCGACCCGGTATAGCGCAGCCTGGCGTCGGCGGAAGAACTAACACCCGGCGGATAACGAAGACGAACGCCGCTTCCTGTCGCGGTCAAATCAAAAAATGGGCCGCCGCGATATCCGAGAAAACCGCTTACATTGAGGTCGCCGCCCCCAGTGTGCGCCGTGAGCTTCTCAATCTGCATGCGGTCTTGAACAAAAAGCATGGAGCCATTGATATGGCTCAGGCCATTGGGCAGATCAACGAAGGAAGCGGAGGCATCATTGAGTTCCAGTCGCCCGCTGAGTTGCGGATTCCTGGGCGCCCCGGTGATGTTCACGGTAAACGTGGCTGGCCCATTCGCTACCAGATCAGGATTGAGCAGGTGCAGAAGCTTTAAATTGAAGCGCCCTTTGGATTGCAAGTCGAGCGCATAATCGCCGGAAAGCTGGATGCTGCCTTTCGCGGAAAGATCGGTCTCAGTGCCGGTCATGTGGAACTCATCCAGCTTGAGCGTTTCATTGTCCACGGCAAAGTGGATCGGCCCATTGTTCTGGAGGTTCACGTTCTCAAGATTGGCGGAAAGCTGGCTGAAGTTGCCGGTGATCGCGAGGCTGTGCGGGCGCTTCATGAGCCCGCGTATGTCCACTTCACCGGCGAGTGAAGAGTGGCCGGTAATCTGTCCCTGAAAGTAAGCGCGGATCAAAGGATCAAAATCAAGGTGTGAAAACTTCAGCGCGATCTGTCCGGGCCAGTCGTCGCGCAGCTTCACCTTGCCATCCACGTTGAGCTCGGCGTTGTCAAAATTTGAGCGCCCGCGCAGAGTCACTTCTTCTCCATGCGTTTCCGCCAGCACGGAAAGGCTGCCCACCGTTTCATGGTTGAGCACAAGGTTGCGCAGATCAAGCTGCCCGTTGATTACGGGAGCGTCTTCCGTACCGGAGCCGTTGACGTGAAATCCTGCCTGGCCTTCTATGGCCAATCTGGGAAATTCAAGACGCTGCAAGGTGGCAAAATCAATGTTGGCCCCGGTCAGGTCAAAGCGATAATTTTTGCTATCCAGATCATAAGCAAACGAGCCGGTCACGCGCGCGCCGTTATGAGCAAGAGAAATATTTTCCAGGTCGGTTTCACTGCCGTTAAGACGGAAGTCGCTAGTGAAACTCTTGAATGGCTCGCCGTAAGCAGTCAATTTGGTGATCTGTAACTTGCCGCCTCCGCGCAGATTATGGAGCGTGCCTGCTACCTGCATGTCAGCATTCACAAAGCCGGTTAGAGGGTATTCAGTCCCGGCGAGCGTCTGCATATCACCAATATTTTCATTCTGGACATGAAGAGTCGCATTGAATTGGCTGGTGCGTTCGTCAAACTCACCCTGATGCAGCGTGATGGCCGTGGAGAATCCGAGTTGGGCTGCGCCCCTGCGCAACGTGCCGTGCTGCAAGAGCAGACGTGAAGGCGAGTAGTCGAGATCTGAAGTCAGCGCGTCCCAATGCAAACGGGCGGGCTTGCCTGGCTGGTTTGCGGCTTGCGAAAGACGAAACTCTGAATCAAATGTCTCTAACTCAATGCGGCCACGCGCAGACATTGCTTCCAGCTTGCCGAACACCGTGCCGTTGAAGGATGAGCGGCCTTCCAGGTCAAGCGGGATTCGCGTGCCGGGATCAAGCGCGTTCAGCGCGGGTTGAAGCTCGCGCAAATCCGTGGCGTTTACTGAGAGGCGCGCCTGGGCTTTGTCTGAACCGAGTTCGCCTGTGGCATTCACGCGAATGGCACGCGTGGCCAGCGTAAGCCCGGCAACGTCCAGTGTGCGCAGATCACCGTGGTAGGTGGCCTGAAGTTGCGCCGTAACCGGGACCTCTTTGGAAGTTGGAGTGACCGGAGGCGCAGATTCAAGCTTGAGTTCCGACGTAGCTTTTTGAAGGGAGCCAATCCAGGAAGAATTAATGTCGCCGGAAATCTTTCCCGCCAACTCAATTTTATCCAGCGGCATTTTGCGCGTGGAAACCGCCGCTGCCACCCTGCTGATCTGCACGCCTTCCAGATGGAACCTTGCCGTGCCGCGCTGCTGATTCTTTTTGCTAGGGGCCGGGTTCCAATTGATGATTTCAGCATTGCCTTGCGCGCTGCCACCAAGTACCTGCGCGTTCAGCCGTGGCAGAATAATTTTTTCAGGGGTGAACGTAAAAGGCGATGCAAAATTAATGCCGTCAAAATGTGCCGCAGCTTCATGCCATTCCAGATCGCGGACATTCAAATTTCCCTGCGATGCATAGCGTTTGTTCTGGTAGCTGGCCGCACCTTTCAGGTCAGCGCGTCCGGCGTGAAGTGGCGCAATTTTCAGCGCGTCGGCAACTTCTGCAAGGTCCAGAGATGCCTGATATTCCAGGGCCAGCGCGGGATTTGTATAGTTGCTGAGCGTCCCTTCGGTCTCCAGCTGCGATTTTTTAGTGGATAGCTTAAGCGACTTGATCTGGGCTTCTTTGGCGCGCAGCAAAAAATTCATATGCACTTCAGCAGGCAGGGGCGCTGCATTGGAATATGTAACTGTAAGCGGCGCAAGGTCCAGATGGCCCTGATAGGCATGTTCGCCGGCGACATAACTCATACCTGCGGAAATATCTTTTCCAGAAAGGCTGAAGGGAATCCGCTCCTGGTTCAGCATGAGTGTACCGTTATTCACGGCAACCTGCTTCACCGCCAGGTCAAACAGATTTTTGGCGGAAACTTTTTCATTGCTTGCACTGCTGCTTGCAGGTGGCGAGGGCTGGTTGGTTGAGCCATCGGGGTACACCATAAGGTGCACGACAAAGCCATCTAGCGTGACATTTTCCAATGAAATTTTGCGCGTAAAAAAAGAAACAATTTTCACGCCTACGTCAACGCGATCGGCATGCGCATACGGGATTTCATTGGCGGCTTCCCGCCCATGGATAGTGAGATTGTGGGCCTCAAAATGAAGCGTGGTGAGTTCCCAGGTAAAAGATTGCAGTTCCACCTTGCCGCCGGTCATCCGCTCCAGATCAGCGATGACTCTGCGGCGAACAGTCTCACGAAAAGAGTTGCTGTTGAGGTAAATAATTAAAAAGTTTATGCAGAGAAGCAAAAACAGCCCGGCTACATAAAACAAACGCCAATAGCGCCGGATTTTTTTAACCACCGGGGGCGACACATTGGACTCAGTCTTGGTGGTCATGGCGTGGCCCCGCTGCCGGTGGTTGACGCTGCGGTCAGCATTTTTTCAATATGGGCCTGTGTGCGCAAGGTTTTCAGCCAGTCCTTCTGCAAGTCATCAATGCGCTGCTCCACCAGGATCTGCTCAATTTTTGCCGAGACTTCAGCCAGCCTGGGCGGATCATTCACGTTGCGCTTGCGCAGTTCCGGCAGGAACTGGTTCTCATAGTAGGCCGCCACGGCATCTTTTTCCACACGAACCAGACCGCGAAAACGCAGTTCCACAAACTTGAGGATACGCAGCCGGGCAATCAGATAATTTTCAACGTCCTGTTGCGTCAGACCATAACTGGCGAGGACTGATTTCCAGTGTTCGTCATTATTTCCTTGCGGCACGCTGTCGCGCACCTGCTTCATTTCAACGGCGAGCTCGCTTGGCAGCGGATCCAGCATATCCGGCTGCATCATCTGCTGATCGATTAAAGATTGATCAATCAAGCGGTCAAGCGCGGCAGCATTATCATCATACGTTCGTTGTTCCAGAGGCTTGCTTTGCAGCAAAAACTCAACCCGGGTGGCTTCATCCAACTGGCTTTCCATGATCACATGCTTATTGACCACTGCCACCATGCGGTCAACAACCTGCGCAGTGTCGATTCCGGCAAAGAGCAAGAGGGACGCAAGTAGTATGAGCACGCGCATCAGAACGTCTGCCCTATGTTGAAGAAGAAATTGAAATGACGAAGTACCTGCGATGAAGGCGGTGCTCCGTTGGACGGTGCGGAGATGGGAAATGCCGGAGGATTCAGGTTATAGCCAACATCGAAACTTACCGGGCCGATAGGCGTGCGATACCGCGCGCCAGCGCCGACAGCGTGAGATACATAATTAAAATTGCAAATTCCCGACGTGGGATTCAGGCAAGTGCTCCGGTCGGGCTGCGAAAACTTCGCCAGGCTGTTTACCATATCTTCCGCCGTGGTAAAGACATTGCCCATGTCATGGAACAGCACCGCGCTCAGGTTGTTGCCCACAAAAGGGAACGGCAGTGGCGGCGTCCGCAGCTCAAGGTTGTTCAGGAACATGGCTTCGCCACCCAACGGGAAGCCGCTGGTCAGGTCGCGTGGGCCGGCCTGATTGATGCCAAAGCCGCGATGCGAGGTGCTGCCTCCGGCAAAAAAGCGCTCAGGCAATGGAGCAAAAGCAGTGTTGCCAAAAGGCTCTTCCACGCCAATGCGCGTGGAGCGTGCGAAAACCCAGCGCCGTTTATGGAACTGGTAATAGCTGGAATTCTGCATCACTATACGGCTGAAATTGGTTTGCGAGCCAAATGCGCCTGCCGCAACGCCAAGATCAACGGTGGAGAATGTGCCTTTGAGCGATTCAATGGGATTATCGCGCGTGTCGCGAATGTAGCTGAAATCCGGCATGCCAACGCGGACCGCGCGCGAAAACAGCGGCACCAGGTTGGGATCAATCACTAGATTGTCCGTGCTTACGCGGCGATAAATAAGGCGATACAGCAACGTGGTGGCGCGATCAAGATTCTCCTTGATGGAAGCCTCGCCTTCCAATCGCTTGGCCGTGAATGTGGTCACGTCATTGGTGACCTGATAAAAGGTAGTGAAATCAAGCGTGAGTTTTGGCGAATCCCACAGGCGCGGCGCGGTATAGCCAATGAGCGCCAGTTTCTCCAGATTGCCGTAGCGGGTCTTGAGCGTGATGGTGTGGTCGCGTCC
>DASRCD010000477.1:0-10474 GCA_035653315.1 Candidatus Angelobacter sp. | reverse complement strand
CTCCATGAACTCCTGCTGGAACGCCGGATCAGCAGAATGGTTTTCAATTTCGCGGACCTGCTCCAGGTCAGTAATCCAGCCTTCGCCGACGGTGCGCGTCAGCAGCCGGGCCAGACCGGGATTCGCCTTCAGGAGCCAGCGTCGCGGCGCAACACCGTTTGTCTTGTTGCTGAAGCGCTCAGGCAATAGCTGGGCAAAGTCCGGCACCAGTGAAGTCTTGATCAGCTCGGTATGCAGCGCGGAAACCCCATTGATGGCGTGGCTGCCGATAATGGCCAAATTTGCCATGCGGACCTGCTTCTCAGCCCCTTCTTCAATGATCGACATGCGGCGCTGGCGCTCCATGTCACCGGGCCAGCTACGCGCAACCGTGCGCAAAAACTGATGATTAATGCCGAATATGATCTCCATGTGCCGGGGCAGCACGCGCTCCATGAGCGAGATGGGCCATTTCTCCAGGGCTTCCGGCAGCAGCGTGTGATTGGTGTAGCCAAGCGTGGCAACAGTAATTTCCCAGGCCTTGTCCCAATCCACTTCATATTCGTCCACCAGCAGGCGCATCAGCTCCGCCACGCAGAGGCTGGGATGCGTGTCATTCATCTGCACGGCGAATTTATTAGGCAGGTCGCTGAAGCCGGAATGCTCGGCAACGTAATGGCGCAGAATGTCCCGCAAAGAGCAGGCCACCAGGAAATATTCCTGCGTGAGCCGCAACTCTTTGCCGGAGAGCACGGAATCAGAGGGATAAAGAACGCGCGAAATGTTTTCCGAGGCGATCTTCTGCTCAATGGCGCGGATATAGTCGCCGCGATTGAAAATCTCAATATCAAAATCCTCTGAGGCGCGCGCGGTAAATAGCCGCAGATAATTCACGGTTACGCCGTCATAACCGGCCACCGGCATGTCATTGGGCACGCCGATGACAATTTTGGAATCAAGCCAGCTCTGGCGGCGGTTGCCATGCGAATCACGCGAAGACAGGATGCGGCCATAGAGCGGAACCGCGCAAAGGTCATGCGGGCGGTCGATATAAAACGGCGTCCCTTCGGACTTCCATTGATCGGGCTTTTCACGCTGAAAGCCGCCGACAATCTCCTGCTTGAACATGCCGTATTCATAATCAATGCCATAGCCGAAGCCGGGCATGCCCATGGTGGCAAGCGATTCAAGAAAACAGGCGGCAAGGCGCCCAAGGCCGCCATTGCCCAGGCCGGCATCCGTCTCAACCTCCAGAACGTCTTCCAGCTTGATTCCGAATTCCGCCAGCACGGCGCGGCATGGCTCATTCAGATTTAAATTGCAGAGATTGTCACTCAGCCAGCGCCCCATAAGAAATTCCATGGAGAGGTAGCACAGGCGCTTGACCTTCTGTTCACGGTAGCGCTGTTCAGTCTTGAGCAGGCCGTCAATCAGGTAGTCGCGCAGGGTGAGCGATACGGGCTTGAACAACTCCAGCGGAACAAGTTGGCCACCCGGGCGGGCGAGCGTGTAATGGATATGCCGCAGGATGGACTGACGCAGCGGTTCTGGGTCAAATGGTGTTCCGGTCAATGAATCAACAGACATTCTGAATCGTTAGAAGCAAAAAATCCCGCTCAGGTACAGTCTGTATGCGGGAAAAGCCATCTTTAGTATGGCATAGCCATTCCAGCGGCGCACACAGGGGAAATACCTGAATTAGCTTAGTTTAGGGTGCTTACGGTGCCAGTCTGTCTGGCGCTGAAAGATGCGGGCGGCCTGCACCACTTTGGCATCGTCCAAGGCCCGGCCAACAAACTGCAGCCCCACAGGTAGATTATTCTGGCCAAAGCCGCAGGGAACGCTGATGGCGGGCAAACCGCAGACATTGCCAATGCCGCCGATGGGATCAGGAAATGTAAGGGCAATATCGAGGTTCGCATCGGCTTTGGGCGCTGTTACCGGCAATGATGCGCTGGCCAGAACGTCGACCTGGGTAAAAATCTCGTCCATTTTCTTTTGCAGGACAGCGCGGATGCGCTGGGCCAGAATGAAATCTGAGGCGCTGATCTCTTCATTCATATAGCCGCCAATCCTGCCCAGAGGATCACTTAATTCCGCGACGTGGCCGGAATGAATAAGATCGCGAAATGCCGTTGCTCCTTCCACGGAGACAATGGTCCCAGCGGCGATTTCCCATGGACCTTCCGGCAAAGTAACGTTGCTCAGCGCAATGGAAGGATTCTTCTCCAGCACGGCGCGCGCTGCCATTGCCGCATTATTTACGTCTGGCGCAATTTCCTTCCATTGATTCACCAGCCAGCCCACGCGGAGTTTGCCTCTGGGTTCTTCCGCGCCAGCGTATTTTGCCGAGGCTTCCGGCAGGGAACCAAGATCTTCAGGATCGTGTCCGGAGATGATTTTTAAGACCAGGTCACAATCATCGGCACTGCGGGTAATGGGACCGATCTTATCCATGGTGTAGGCAAGCGCCATGGCACCGGTGCGGCTCACGCGTCCATAAGTAGGACGCAAGCCGCTCAGTCCGCAAAAGCCGGAAGGACAAATAATGGAGCCCCATGTCTCCGTGCCAATGGCAAAAGCCGCAAGACCAGCAGCGGCGATTGCGGCCGATCCGCTGGAAGAGCCGCAAGTCCAGTAATCTGTGTTCCAGGGATTTTTCGCAGCGCCCGTGGCGGAAGCGGTGGGGTAGCGATAACCCATGCCGCCCGCCAGCTCAATCATGGCAGCCTTGCCGATCAACACAGCGCCGACAGCTTCCAGCTTCTTGATGACAACGGCGTCATAGTCAAAGCGCTGGTCAGAATAAGGCTTTGCGCCCCAGGTTGTGGGATAGCCTTTTACGGCGAGCAGGTCTTTTGCGGCGTAAGGAATACCATGCAATGGCCCGCGATATTTGCCGGCAGCAATTTCTTTTTCAGCCGCGTGCGCCTGCTGCATCGCCAAGTCAGGCGTGAGCGTGACATAGGCGTTTAGCTTTGGCCCGATCTGGCGGCTGCGCTCCAGGTAGCTTTCCGTAAGTTCCACGGGTGAAAGCTGCCGCGCACGGATACGCTTGCTTAATTCGGTGACAGAGAGAAAAAGAATATCTTCGCTGAGCATTATTTCCTTTGGCCGTGGGAGGTCCCGGCATGGGCAGAGGCTGCGTGGGTTTTTTCTTCCTTATTTTCCTGACGATACGCGCGGAAGGAGTCAGCCGGCTGGTCGCCATTTTCAAGCACAAAAGCGCGCATCTTCTCCAGGCCTTCCTGCGTTTCCGCCATAATGCGGCGAATGTCCGCCTGTTGCTCAGCATTGAGCTTGCTGCCATACTTGCGGAAGATGGAGGCCACCTTCATCTCCACTTCCGCCTGGGCTGGAGTGGCAAGGCGCGCGAGCGCGGCTTTGGCTTTTTCGTCGAGAGAGCCTGTATCAGATTGGGCCAGCAGGTCGCCAGGGCAGACAAGTGCGGTGGTGGCAGCAGCGGCCGCGCCAAGCGCAAAATTGCGGCGGTCCAGGAAAAATTTGGGCATTCTAATCTCCGCGCGATTTTAGGTCTTTTTAGGTCTAAGGCCGGAGAGTACATGAAGCCGCAAAAGCCGTCAAACACAGAGCTGCGGATTTGCATCTTACATAAACGCCAATCGTCTAAAACCTGAATAACAGGGCGGTACCCTATGGCACGCTGGATCACATTCGATCAGGAAACCTTTTCACTTCTCCGTTCAAAACTGGCGCGGGGAACCACCATTGAAACATTCGGTCGCGGCCCAGTGGATTACGCTCTGGCAAAACCCGGCGCGGTGATTACACTGCTGCCCGCCACCGGAAGCAGCGCCGTGGGCGTGGCTGTCTTCAGGCAGCATAGAACGCCAGCGCCGCCTGTGCGCAGAACAATGCCGCCGGCCAATCCTGTTTCCACCAGCACGCGCGCGGGCGGTTTTTTGGGCTTGAGCGATGAACCGGATTTTGGAGAAGAGTCCACAGAGAAGAAAGCTGGCTGGTGGCGGAAGTTCTGGGACGAGTAGTTGTAAATCCCGGGTCGCGCGGAGCGGGCGAGGGGAGCCCTATGATCGCTGAGCGTGTTAGATGGGATGGCTGAGTGGTTCTTAGCCGCGAATAAACGCGAATAAATCATCAAAAAAAGTCATCCTAGAGTCGCAGCGACCATCAGAATGGCTTAATCGAAGCCATAAGTAATTTCTTATTTTCATAATTCGGAATGATTTTAAGCAGCAACGTGCAAATTCGCCGCGTCCATCCAAAGTCGAATTAACTATCGATAGGTCTCGGAGCGCTGGCACCGGCTGATGTCTGAGCTTGGTTATTCTCGCTATGGTGCAAGCGGCTATGACTTTGGGGCCGGGGTGACGACGATCCTTGCATTCGATCACCCAGAATCGGTAATCGGTATCCATCTCACCACATTAGAGTCGGACCTCACCCCCATAGTGAATGACGCGGAGTTATCTGATGCCGAGTGTTCGTACCTTGAGGTTAACCGTCATTGGGATGCGACGGAGCGGGGCTACAGTGCAATCCAGTCCACCAAGCCTCAGACCGTCGGCTATGGGCTCAACGACTCGCCAGCGGGGCTGGCCGCATACCTGTGCGAGAAGTGGCACTCCTGGAGCGACGTCACGCCATCCAATGACTTCCTCTGCGCCACACTCACCCTGTACTGGGCTACGCAGACCATCACCTCCTCAATGCGCGACTATTGGGACAATCGCTGGTATCCGGTTCAACGCGCTTACGTCAGCACGCCCACCGCATTTGGTGTGTTCGCGCACCAGACCATTTCTGAGGGCGCACCACCGCGCTCATATCTGGAACGCGTGTACAACATCCAGCGCTGGACAGTCTTTCCACGTGGAGGACATTTCGCCCCGGCTGAGGAACCGGCTGCGGTCGCGGATGATCTGACTGCGTTTTTCCGTATCTAAGCTGAGCCGCATGCCCATTGATCCGCGCCTTTCCAAAATGCAACCCGATGATAAGCATGCGTCTTCAACTCTTTCTTTTAAGCTCATAATCCCCGAGGCCGGTGATTAGATTCGATAATTGCTACATGCTGCTGGAGATTCTTCACCTATTTGATCGCGAATCCACCTGCTTCCTTGTCATTCGATTTCCCGCTCAGATGGGGCATCACGAAAATTGTCACGTCATCTAACGCTTATATCTCCGCAGAAAAAGAGGTGGAAACCCATATGCCTCAGAATTCCGTATCCGCAGTAGGCATCCAGGATGCCGGTCGCGGCTATTCATGGAACAACAAATCGGGAGGCGAACCAACACGGTTGCGGCGTAGAGCAGCAGTATGGGTGTTCGCGCAGGTATGGGTATCGAGCAGAGTATAAACGTCGCGCCGCGTAAGTGAATCAGGCCGGTGGTTCGCGCATCGAGATTTATTCGCAAGCGCGCATCGGGCTTTTCGCACAGTTCGCAAAGGAGGATTACGTGAGTAATTTAAAGGGGCGGCGCATCGCCGTACTCGCCACTTACGGTTTTGAAAAAGTTGAGCTTACCATTCCGGTAAGTGCGCTCAAGAAAGCGGGCGCGGAAGTTGAGGTCATTTCTCTTCATCATGGTTCCATACGCGGGGTGAACCTGCACGAGCCAGCGAGCAGGGTTGATGTTGATAAGACAATCGCCGAAGTACGGCCCGCCAATTACGACGCGCTTCTGCTTCCGGGCGGGTTCATCAACCCGGACCTGCTGCGGCAATCGGCTGAAGCTCGCGAGTGGGTGCGTGAATTCGTCCAATCGGGCAAGCCAATCGCAAGCCTGTGCCACGGACCGTGGCTGCTTGCATCGGCGGGATTGCTGAAGGGGCGCGTGCTCACGAGCTGGCCGGGCATTCGTGATGACCTTGTCAACGCCGGCGCCACATGGGTCAATTCCGAGTTCGTGCAGGACCGCAACCTTGTGACCAGCCGCGGCCCGCAAGATCTGCTCCCGTTCATACGCGGCATTAAGAAACATTTTGCCGCCGGGGCTTCCATGCAACAGCGCACACGGGTGTCGAACTCGTCTCCACAGGCCCAAGAGCCTCCCAAGGTGGTGGTCAAGGCCATGCAGTACATGCCCAAGCCATCGGTGAGAACGGCTGTGGTTCTCGGTGCGTTTGCTGCCGGTCTTTACGCGGCGAACCGACGCGGGCTGTTTGATCGCGCAAAGCAGCAGTTGTCGAGAATGGCGGCGTAAGGAGCTGATGTCCCCATGCCCGTGTTGGAACAAATCGTTGGCGGGCTGCTGATGCTGCTCGTGCTCGCGGATGTGTTCCTTACTGTGTTGTACGCGCGCATGGGCACAGGGCTCATCAGCCTGCATCTTGCGCGCGGAACCTGGTCGATGTTTCGCATGCTCGGGAGGGCTGCGGGCCCTAGGCGGGGAAAAGTACTCTCGTTTTGCGGGCCAACAATCCTTGTGCTGCTGGTGATGACGTGGGGGTTGGGACTCACACTCGGCGCAGCTATGGTCCTGCACCCTCACCTCGGGACGTCAATTAAGGCTAGCAGCGGGCCAACTTCGCGCGACTTCATTACCGCCATGTTCGCTGGCGGTGGCAGTATCTCCATCGTGGGATCAGGATCATATTCGCCGCAGAACGGCTGGTTGAAAATGTTCTACCTTTTCAACTCCCTCGTCGGCATGTCGGTTATATCGCTCACTCTCACGTACCTGATGCCGATCTATACCGCTCTGAAGCAGCGTAATTCCCTTGGGCTCAACCTGCACATTGGCACGTCACAAAAGGGTGATGCGGCTGAATTGATCGCGGGTCTTGGGCCGCAGGGAAAGTTCGATATCGGTTACACAACGCTGGTGAACCTCTCTGACAGCCTGGCCCAAACGAAAGAAGCACACCACTTTTATCCTGTGCTCTTTTACTTCCGCTTTGAGGAGCCGTTTTACTCGGTGTCGCGCGTGACCAACGTGGCACTCGATGCAGTTGCGCTGATTCAATGCGCGCTTGATCCGGAGGAATACCAATGGCTGCTGGGGGCCGGCGCTGTGGCGGAGATTCACGATGCTTCGCTGCTGCTCCTTGGAACGCTGCAGGAGACGTTTCTACCGGGCGGAAAAGCCGGCGCGGAGTTTCCAAATGAACCTACTCGCGAACTTTGGAGGCAGCGTTTCCTTCATGCAGTAGAGCGTCTGCGCTCGGCTAACATCAGCATGATTTCTGACGTGGACACAGCGGCAGACCGATACATGGCACAGCGCGCTCGCTGGAGCACACAGGTGCAAAATCTCGCACAATCTATGCTGTACTCGGAGGAAGAAATCGACCCAGCCCTGGTCCAGGCCGCTGGCGCGGTCAACGAACACAGCCGTGCATTGCGCGAGAACGAAACCCAAATACGCGCTCAGCTGCAAAAAAATCGACATGCGTCGTAACCGCCTCTTAGATTAGCTGTTACCGCCCGGTCGGAATTTACTGTGTGAACCTGAGTTGCAGGTTCGATTCCTTCCGCGCTCACCAAATCTTTTCACCAACTTAGAATCCCGGAAGAGCAGCCATTCATCCGCTAATCTTGCGACTGCTTCAGGTGGAGGTGGTACATACCGTGCCTTGTTGATTCAGCTGAGCCAATCCAGACGTGAACTGCACGGAAACGCCCTCTGGTGTGGCTGAATTTTAAGAACGTCTGAACAGCTTGTGGTGCCCCATGTAACTTCCCATCGTTCTGACATGCTGCATGAGAGTCTTTCTCGATTGACATCTGCTATGTCGCGTGCGGCTCAACACAGCGGTGCAACGATGCCCTTCAGTTGCTCCGGATAGTGTTCTACTAATGGCTCCGGGATTTTGACTTTGGTCCCGCTCAGCATATTTTTGAGTTCCAATGCATTTACCGCCGCTTGGCCCTTGTAATGATTATTTGTCACCACGAATGTCTTCTCAGCCTTTTGCGAGATGTCGTTAATCTTCTCTTTCCAGCCCTCAAGCTCTTTTGGCTTATACAGATAGTTGTAACGATCATTTCGGTTGTCGGCTTGGAACCACTCTTTATAATTCCTTCCATGCAGACGCACATAACCAACCTGCGCTGTGACGTGCTGTGTACCACGAAGGGACTTCCCTAGGCGCGGCTGGTCAATATTTGCGAATGCAACACCGGCTTCGGCCAGTCTTCCCAGAATATCTGCATCGTTCCAACTCTCATGCCGGATTTCCAGCACCAGCGGGTACTGACTGAATTTATTTATCAGGTTAAAAAGATAATCGCGAGTGTCGTCCTCATTTTTGAATGAGATGGGGAATTGCACGAGAACTGCCCCCAGCCTGCCCTCATCCGCAACGGAATCCAGCCCCTCACGAGCCAGTTTTTCGTCTTCCGCGCTTACGGTCAGATTAAAAGGCGATGGCGCTTTGGTTCCTTTGGGAAGGTGAGTAAAGCCTTGAAAGAGCTTGGCTGTGAACTGGAAGCTGGGATTTACGGCAGCAACCTTCTGGCACCACGACCGCCCTACAGTTGGCCTGATATGCCCATAGAAGCTGGTGTTGATCTCACAGAAATCAATGAACTGGGCCAGGTACTCCAGCGGATGAATCTTGCGTTTCTTCAAATCCTTTGGATAAACGATCCCCTCCCAGTCTTTATATAAGAATCCCGCTGTCCCGATATAGACATTCATTGCTGGTTAGATTCCATTTCCAAATCAATCAGCGTGGCAGATTGTGCACGCCCACTGCTTAATCCCTCGACAAGGGTGGGCTGCTAAGTATTTAAGAAACCTTCAAGCCCCTTTCAGCAACTGTCACCAGGAACTACCTTCTTCTTTGCCATTCATAGGCTTGTAATCTCTGCCAGTTCTCGATGTTCCAAAGTGGAATCCAGAAATAGGAGAAGCCGCTTTATTGCAGAGCAGGCAACATTCTTCCATGCTAGCTTTAACAGTTACATCATGCTTAGAAAGGATTCACGGTGAAAACTTTTAAAAGTTTCAGCAAAGCGGGAATACGTTTCGCAATACTCACTACGCTGGGAATGGTTCTGATGATTGTTGCCAAACCGCAGAACGCAGCGGCAACCACCACCTGCATGCAAGCTTGCATATCGGCTCTTCAGGCTTGCGATCTTGCCTGCGGCTCACCTCCCCAAATTTCAGCCTGTACTTCCGCATGCGTTACTAAATTTAGCAGTTGTACTGCAAGCTGCAATTAGAATCGTCCATCGGAAGCAGCATAGGGGTCGGCTCTAAGAAAGTCCGGCCCCGAAACGGAACTCCGGGGCCAGATGGATAAACTTTCTTCTAAAACACCGCCGAGCAGAATCCCTTGAAAAGTCCGACAGATCCTGTTGAGAAAGTCTGGCCCAGCACATTATTGAAATTGTTCAGAGCGAATACGTCTGTGCCGTCCGGATCTGGCACCAGGTTGAAAAACTTTCCATCGACCAAGGCAAATCCACGATTCACGTCCTGGGAATCAAAGTCGAGGCCCACGATCACGCCCTTGTCATTGATCTTGGCCGGAAATGTATCATTCGAACCGGGCACTTCAATGGTAGTGAAAACGCCATTTTTCCAGGTGAAGCCACCTGCATGCGCGGTTGATTCCGGACCAGTCCTAAAAAATCCTACAATCACACCGGCATTGTTGATGCTTCTAGCAAATGTGCCTCCTGCGGCGCCAGGGAAAGAGATGAGCGTGACCTTTCCCTGATGCAGCAAATAGCTTTGGATAACGCCGTTGGCGGTGATGACCCCGGTAATATCGCCCAGATCATTGATGCCGGCAGCGGTAGCATCGGCGTTGGGGAAACCCGGAAGTTTAATCTCCGTGAAGACGCCATTGCGCACCATGAACGGATGCGACGGGCCGTTGAAAGCCAAAGTAAATGAACCCACAATCACGGAGTGGTTATTCATGTCCGCCGGCCTGGTGGTGAGAGAGCCCGGGAACCTGAAGTGTGTAAATACGCCTTGGCTAAATAGAAAGCCGGTAAAGGATTCAGTGCCGGTAGTGGGAGAAAGTGTGGTAAGCGTTCCGACAATGCCGCCTTTGTCATCAAGATCAGCCGGTGAAATGCGTGCGCCCGCGGGCAATGGAATCTTGAGCGGTTGTGTTCCGCATTGAGGCTGCGCAAACAAGGCAGGACTCATGCTAAGAACGCTACCAACACCTAAAGCCAGAGAGAATAGTTTTCTGAAACGTGACATAAACATCCCTTTCAATCTTCCAGACTGTCTCGATCAGATGAGGTGCTCTGAAGAAAGGTGGCTTATGGTGGGGATCGGATCGCCCTGCATTGTTGCCGGCAATTATTCAGAAATTTCTAATCTTGACGCTAGTCGTGCTTTGCTTGCCCTCAGAGCAAAGCCTGACCCAGACAATACTTCCTATACGTCGCTCACCAAATTTTTCAGCGGCTTAGAATATAAAAAAGCAACTGTTGATCCAACATCCGAGTAAGTGCAGATCGCAAATAAGGCAGTAATATGCATACCGACTTAGGGCTCCGTGGCAGTGTTATCAAAGCGCACCATGCGCGCCATTGAC
>DASRCD010000476.1:0-6913 GCA_035653315.1 Candidatus Angelobacter sp. | reverse complement strand
GGCAAAGCGTCCGTCCACGCGCCCGACTTCCAGCTTCCGGTCTTTGAGCAGGTTATGCATGAAGATCTGCGGCTCAATGCGGAGATCGTATTCATCAATCAACTCCGGTTTGAGCCCGGTATAAGCGGCAAGCTGCTGGATGATCTGCTTGCGCTTCTCTTGCGGCAGCGCATTGCCCATGGCCAGCGCCTGGGCATAGTCTAAGGCGCACCATTGCTCTACTTTTTTGATGGTCGCATCCATGTCCGCAGTAAGTTCCGGCGCAATTTTTTTGTGATATGCAGCGATCATCGTATAACTGGGGATGATCAGTTCCACCGGCAGATCATTCATGTTGCCGGCTTGCAGTGTTGTGAAATCCAGCCCAACGGAAAGCAATGCAACGCCGTTTACGGGAATGTAATTGTCCGTAAGATGGTTCACCAGCGCGGCGGCACGCGTGGTGCCGTAACTTTCACCAAAAAGAAATAGTGGCGAGTGCCAGCGCTGGTAGCGCGTGAGATATTGGCGGATAAACCGGTAGAAGGCGTCCGCATCACCGGGAACGTTATAAAACTTTTTTGCCAGGTCAGGACGCACACGGCTAAAGCCGGTGCCCGGCGCGTCAATGAAGACAAGATCGGTGCGATCAAGCAGCGTGTCAGGATTTTCAACAGTGACATAAGGGGGAGCGGGCACGCCGCCATCCGGTTCCAGCTTAATCTTCTTTGGGCCAACCGCACCCATGTGCAGCCAGGCCGTACCTGTGCCAGGTCCGCCATTGAACACAAAAGTCAGAGGACGCAAATGTCCATCCTCTCCGTCCAGCGTGTACGCGGTAAAAAAGATGGCCGCTTCCACTGGCCCGCCTTCCGGCTTGAGCAGCAGGCGTCCTGCGGTGGCTGTGTACTTGAGCGGCTTGCCGTTCACAGTAATCTGGTGGTGTGTAACCACTGGCGCGGAATCAGCCAGCGGATCATCTTCATGCGCTGGCAAATTGCTTGCAGGTTCATTCCTGGGCTGCGCAGTTTGCGCCTGGGCTGAAGATTGCGGTGTATTGGAAAAAAGAGAAATGGAGAGCAGAGCGACGAGCACAAACCGGGTCAATAGCATGCCGCTGAAACCTTTCGTCGAGCAGAGTGACGAAACGCGACATTATAAATGCAGAGGAAAGAATTAAAAGTAATAAGCGCGCCCAACGGGTAGGAGAGCGCGCTTATGTGCATCTCTCAAGCCGTGCATAGGAGCGCAGACTTGAGTCTTTCCCTGGTGGAAAGCTTTTTAAATCCGAAGAATGTTTTCTCTATCTATGATTATGCCTGGGCCCACTGGCGCTCGGCTGTGGCTCTCGACTGTAAAAATGCTGCCGGCACCGGCATGGCGCATACGTTTTCTTTATGCGGTGCAACAATCTGCCACCGGTTCTTTGTCTTAATGCGCGCCGCTTTTACAGGCCGTACTTTTTCAGCAAGCCTGGCCTGCGCGCCCTTGCGAGCATAAGCACAGAATTCCTGCTTCGCCCGGAACAGGAGCAGCCGCAGGTGTGAACGCGAAATTCCAAAGCGCCGGCAAATTTCTTCACGGTCCATTTCCTGCAGAAAGACAGCCTTAAGGATTGCACGTTCGGCCTCTGGCATGCGCATTAAAACTTTGCGGACCTGCCGAACGGTTTCTTCCGTAAGCGCACAGGACAAAGGCCCTGCAACAGGGCTGGTTGGCTCAATCTTCATATCGTCCAATGGCTGAAACGGCCGGTCTTTTCGATACATCTCACGTATCACATTGCTGCACACCCCAAGCACATAAACCTCAAACCGCTCTGGATTGCGTACCGCATCCGGCGAACGCAAGGCGGTAAGCACGCGAAGGAAAGTTTCCTGGCGGGCATCTCGCGCGCGATCAGTAGAGCCAAGTTTGCGGCGCAGCTTGCGCAGCAAAATGGGGCTGAAGTGATTAATAAAATGCTGTTGCGTGCTGGGATCCCCTTCCCGTAAAGAGTTGAGATAACCAGCGCTGAAGGTAAACGTGGACACAACATCAGACGAAACCATGTTACTCGGCTCCTGCAGTCTTACCCGGCGTTGCCCCATTCACCTCAAAGGCAATGCCGGCAAATTCTGAACAATGATTCGCTTTCATCTGGATTAGCGAGAGAGGCAGAGGAATTCCGCCACACGGGACAAAAAATATTTGTTAGAGGATTTTTATGTTTTTGGGTGGAGTCTCAGATTGAAATTACACCTTTTTACAAATCTAATTCTTGCCTTTCTAAAGTGTGTACCTATAATTACCCAAAATATTTCAGCTACTTATAAGCGCTATTCAAATAATGGGGGAGTTGTGACAGATCCTGGTGAAATTACCCGTCTGCTCCATCGCTGGCGGGATGGGGATCGCTCGGTTGAGCAACCGTTGTTTGAACTGATGCTTCCGGAGCTGCGCAAACTGGCTGCCCGCTGCCTGAGCAAAGAGCGGCCAAACCACACCTTGCAAAAGAGTGCATTGGTCAATGAGTGCTTTCTTAAACTTCTGGGAACAAAAAAACAAATTGATTGGCTGAATCAAGGTCATTTCCTCGCTATATCCACCAGAGCAATGCGCCAGATTTTAATTGACTATGCGCGCAAACGAGGCAAAGCCATATTTCTGCCGTGGGAAATAGTGCCGGAATCACTCCTGAAAAGGAAGAACTGGCTGGAAATTTCAATCATTGTGGATTGCCTTCTGGATGAGTTGGAAAAAGAGTCACCCACTAAGTATCAGGTGGTGGTTTTCAGGTCCTACCTTGGCCTGGATACCAAGGAAACGGCGGAAAAACTTGGCCTGACAGATGCCATTGTGGAACATGAATGGCACCGGGCAAGAAAGTGGCTCTATAAAAAATTGAGCGAGGAAAAATGTTAGACCGGGAAGAGCGGCTGATGAGCCTGGCAGCGGAGGCACTCCGGACCCCGGCTGCAGACCGTGAAAAATTTTTACGTGCCGCGTGTGAACAAGACGAAGACCTTTACACCGAAGTCACGGAAATTGTGGAATGGGAAGAGCGCATGGGTGATTTTTTGCGCGATCCACTTGTCTCTCTCATTGATCTGGAAAGATTGGACCGGCCTTTTTCTCCGGGCCAGACAGTCTCCGGGCGATTTCAAATCATTCGCGAGGTCGGCAATGGCGGTATGGGCGTGGTGTATGAAGCCTATGATGGCAAACGCGGAGAACGCATCGCCATCAAGTGCGCCAAGCCTGGGTTTGACCGCCTCTCTCCTGAACTGAACGGAGCGCTCAATGTCCGGCACAGAAACATGTGCGTGGTCAATGACATTCATACAGCCTCCACTGAATTGGGTGATCTGCAATTCCTTACCATGGAGTTTGTGGATGGAGAAACGCTTCTGCAAACCTTGAAGCGCGGCCCCCTCCTTTCCGAACAGGCATTGGATCTGGCCCGCCAACTCTGCGCGGGACTTACTGAAGCGCATCGCAGCAATGTGATTCATGGCGATCTGAAGCCCGCGAACATCATTCTCTCACCGCAAAAAGATGGATCAACCCGGCTGGTAATCACCGATTTTGGTTTGGCAGTAGACATGGATGGCAATACTGACCTGCTTGGTGGAACTCCCAGCTACATGGCGCCGGAATTAAAGCAGGATGGCCAAACTTCTCCTGCTTCTGATGTATATGCGCTGGGTGTGATTTTGTATGAAATGGTCACCGGAGAAAAACCATTTTTGCAGAATACGGATGGCGAAATCGAAATACAAAAGCCGTTGCCACCCAGCAAAATAACTAAAGGCTTGCCATCCATATGGGACCACACAATTCTACCCTGCTTAAAGCCTGAACCAGAAAAACGGCCTTCCGCTCAACAGGTGCTGGAAAAGCTGAATCGCAAGCCGATCTATCAACATGCATGGCTTTATGCGGCGGCCCTGGTATTGGTGATAGCCGGTATTTTCACTTGGAAACCGGTTTATGAATTTCTGCGGCCGCCTGATATAAAACTCGCCATCCTGCCAGCCGAAGGCGCTGATGGACTGAAAGATAATGCTGAAAAACTCTTAAATGATGTTGCCCAGAACCTAGACCACCTGCCTAAATCAGCCCAAAAAGTTCGCGTGTTCTCTCCCGCGGAACTCCGGGCCAAAGGTGTTGCTGATCTGGAACAGGCGGAAAGGGTTTTGCATGCAACTCACGTTTTAGAAGTTAGAGCAAATCATGATGGGAATGAGATTTCAGTGAACGCGGCCTTGATCAAAGCGGGTGAAAAAGCGCCTATTCGGGAATATGCGGGCGATTTTACTGCGTCAGACCTGCATGATCTGCCCGGCGGCCTGGAGGGATTGGTTTCCACCACCTTACATCTTCCGCATGCGACACCGCCTATTGCGCCAGCTGCGACCACCGCCTACAACAGCGGCCTAAACTATTTGCGCCAGGGCCGCTATAACTATGACGAAGCCATCACGCAGTTTAATGAAGCAAAGCGGCTTGATCCTGACTCTGCTTTGCCTTATGCGGGGCTGGCGGAAGCGCATGTGCTGAAATCATCCATACTTGGCAGTAAAAAAGAATTGGATGAGGCTGAAGCAAATGTGCGACAGGGTGAAAAACTTGACTCGGACGCCCCGCAAATCCACATTGCTTCCTCAATTGTAAATACAATGCGCGGCAGGTATGCCCAGGCAAAACAAGAATGTACTCGGGCACTGGAAATTGAACCTCAAAATGCTGATGCATGGGTAGATTGCGGCTTCGCGGATGAAATGCAGGGAATTTCCGACAAAGCACTTGAGGAATATCAAAAGGCAGAGGCCAGCGATCCTACATATTTCAAGCCTTATCAGTTTATTGGTGGTTTTTACAACTTTCGTGGCCAATACGCTGAAGCGGAGCCTTTTTATAGAAAAGAAGTTAAATATGCGGTCAATGACCCAGATGCGTTTGGCGATCTTGGCGGCTCACTAACGGAGCAGGCCAAATTCATTGAAGCCAAGCAGGTCTACACCACAGCACTAAAAATTAAAAAGATTCCCACTTCCCTGAATAATATGGGCGCGACACTTGCTTACGAAGGCCGCGACGCGGAGGCTCTTGCCCTATACCGGGAAGCTGTAAAACTTGAGCCTGCTAATTTCCGCTACTGGATGAATATTGGCGACTCCGAACGCCGCCTGGGGCACGGCAAAGCCGCTGCCACAGCCTACCAAAAGCTGGTGGAATTGACCCAGGCGCAGCTTCAGACCAATGCTGCCAGTGCATCCGCAAGAGCCTTTTATGCCTATGGGTTAGCCCGCCTTGGCCGCAAAGCCGATGCCGAACGCGAAATCGGCCAGGCGGTCCAATCTACCACTGATAATCAGCTCCTGCGGCACGCCGTTTTCACCTATGAGGCTTTGGGAGAACGGGACCATGCTCTTGAAATAGCGTCGCGACTGACTCCGGCATCAAGAAAAATTTTGCAACATCATCCCGACTTGGCGGATTTCAGCCAGGATTCTCGCTTTAAACAGATGTTAGCCAATTCTCACTGATGAGGAGGAAGCCCGAATGGCACTTTCGATGCCGGCCCCCAATGGCCGAATCTCCGCAATATCAAAAACCAAAACCGACACCAAAGCAGACGCATCTGATCCTGACCCTGAAAACACCATTATGGTTCAGTATGATCCAAGTACTTACTCGGTCACGGTAGACCCGGATGCAGTTCCTGTTAACAGCACCATTTGCTTCAAAACCAATGGCGGAAAGATAAAAGTAGTTTTTCTTTCACCCTTTGGCGATGAGACTGCCACCCTGCTTGATTCTGAATCTCGCCAGGTGACTAAAGGCGGATGCTACCACTTTGACTGCTATTTCACGCCTGATGGCGGCAGTGAATTTAAAAGCCAAATGGGTGGAGTTATTGACGTTCAACCACACCGCCCGTAAACGCGTGCCCGTGCATTTTCCGCGAGCCAGAAACAGGAGAAGATGAAATTCTGAAAGAGACGGTTGCCGCCGTCTCTTTTCATTTTGGTTCGATTTTTCGATTGATGCAGGTTGATTCACAAGTACTTATCCGCCAAAGTTCATTTTGAAAACTGCTCTTCGGATTAAAAATCAAATACCAGGTTTCAGAATGATTTATTATTCTCCTACACAACCATGAACCTTCAAGGCTGCGGCACCGCGCTCATTACACCATTCAGGCAAGACCAGAGCATTGACGAGAAAGCACTGCGCTCGCTCGTTGAGTGGCAGGTCACCTCCGGCATTCACTTTCTTGTTCCCTGCGGGACCACCGGCGAAATGCCCACGCTGACCAAGGAAGAATGGTTGCGCGTGATTGATATAACGATTGAGGTGGTTGGCGGACGTGTGCCGATTGTGGCCGGGGCCACTTCCAACTGCACGGCTGAAGCCGTGGAGAAAGCGCGCGAACTGGGCCGCCGCAAAGGCGTGGATGCCATCCTTACTGCCTCGCCTTATTACAACAAGCCCACGCAGGAAGGCCAGTATCAGCACTTCAAAGCGATTGCGGAAGCAGTGGACAAGCCAATTGTGCTCTACAGCGTGCAGGGACGCACAGCCGCCAACATTGAACCGGCAACTCTGGGCCGTCTGGCCAAAATTCCCAACGTTATTGCCGTGAAGGAAGCCAGCGGCAATATTTCACAGATTGCAGAGGTCTTTAATCACGTTCCGGAAAGTTTTCTGGTTTTCTCCGGTGACGATGCAGTGACCCTGCCTGTGATTGCCTTGGGAGGCGTGGGAATTATCTCCGTCTGTTCGAATGAAATTCCTAAAGAAATGTCTGAACTGACGGCTGCGGCGCTGAACAATGACTGGACAAAAGCCCGCCGCTTGCAACGCCAGTTCCTTCGCCTGATGCAGGCCAACTTCCTGGAATCCAATCCCATGCCGGTGAAAGCCGTGCTGGCGATGATGGGGCGCA
>DASRCD010000475.1:0-6639 GCA_035653315.1 Candidatus Angelobacter sp. | reverse complement strand
TTCTGAAACAATGGAGGGCGCACTCTTGCTGCCGATCATCTCCACCACATTGGGCAGGGTGAGGGCTTTCATCCGCTCGATAAAAGGCAGGCGGACAAAAATGTAGCCGGGAAATAACGGCATTTCCAGGGTCACGCGGCGATCAGTCCATTGACGCACGGATTGATAACACGGCAAAAAATGCTCAATGTCATTGCCGGACAAGCGCAGCGCGGTTTTCTTTTCCTGATTGGCCCGCACATACAAAACAAACCAATAGGGACTACTGGGATCAAAAGGCAAAGAATGTAGAGACACGGGGGATTGCTCTTTTCAGAGGGGGCTTGCCTACCGACAGTTTTGATATAGCTTCGCCCTGTCACTCACAGGGTGATATCCAGACCTGGTTCGTTTAGATAACGAGTTCCCGCAGCTTTCGAATCTGGTAACTCGGAGGATTCTTGTTGTCGATGTCTTACAAGCTTTGTGAATGGCCTTGCCGGCCAGCTCAAATTTCATTCCCGGAAGAACGGCATGACAACCTGAGGAACTCAAAATAACCTGTTGCGAAAGTTGTTCGCAAGTCAAAAATGGCTGGGACGAAATGTTTTTCTTTTTATTTTCCCGAAATGAAAACGTGAGTTCCTACTCTGAAGAGATGGAGAGTCGCTCTATTTGAAAGGTGGGATGGTACAAAGCAGTTATGTATCAAATACTTCCGCCGGAATTGAGGGCGCAGACTTCAGGTGCGCCCTCAGTTTCCTTGAGTTCATTACTGTGCAACTACAGGAGACGCAACGCATTTTACTGCTATGGCTGATTGCTGCTGCGCGCCCTGGCTGGTACCAGCCTTGGTCTGCGTGGTATTCCCGACAGTGGTGACGCCGGTGGTAGTGGTATTGCAGGTGCTCGGAATTACCGGATGGGGACCATTATGGATTGGCCGCGGGTAGTACCCACCAGAAGGAAACGACGATGAAGATGGATAACCAGAAGGCGGCGTGGAACTCCAGGATGATCCAGAAGAGGTAAGCGTAACGGACGGAGCAGCCTGATGGGCAACATAATTTGCTGAGTTGGTCACGCTGGTTCCTGCCTTGACAAAGATAACGTCCGCATTCACGGTGATGTTCGAATCGAACGTGCCGTCAGTGCGCGAGGTCAGACTGCCGCCAGAGGCTGAAAGCGCGTCAGGCTGCGGCAGAACACTGGTGGGAATGGTCCCACCGGAGTTATTCAACGTAACGTAAACATCCACTGGTTGCCCCTGGAACATGACGCTGCTTGTGCTTTTCATGAAGACAGCAGTCACATCCACCGGAGTTGTTCCTCCACCGGTAACGTCTTTTGTGCGGTGCATGATGGTGTCAGTGGAGCCGGTTGAAGTTTGAATCGGGACTCCCTGAAGCGGTACAGTGCCTAATCCCACGCTGCTCAAATCGACAGAGGCGCCCGATCCGGTTTGCAGCAGGTCATAGCCGGGAGCTTGCGCTGATAATGACAGCGAGCAAATCATCAGCATTGCCAGGGAGAACAAGACAAACAGTGGCGACTTACTGCTTATGGACGAGAAACGATAGTTCATTTTGGTTACACTCCTGTTGGAGTCTTCATTAAACGTCCTTTAACATTGTGCGTCTTCTCCGCAATTGCTAATTTTAGCGGGGAAGCAGCGCATCGGGTGGAATTGCCACCGCATCATGAATTGCGCTCTCACCTTCAGAAACGGTCACCGCAGAGCCCATTTCTTCCACAGATTTGAGCTGCTCCGGATCAAGCCACTCAAAAGGAGCAACTTCCTGAAAAGCAAACAATTTGTAAGACCCGGGCCGCACGCCTTTCAAAGTAAATAATCCGCGTTCATTGGTGTTGGTGACCCTGTAGAACTGGTGAGCGCCGCGCAATTCCTGCGCGGCAGGAACAAGCACAACGGTTGCGCGGGAAGGCTGATTGTCCGCTGTTACAGTGCCGGAAATTTGCGCTCCATTCGCGGCCAGAACAATGTGAAGCTGCCCGCGCGTGCTTTCAGTTACGTTCAGGTCTCCAGTGACAACCTCATTGTTTGCGAAGCTGATGCTTTTTATCCATAAACCTTCCGGCACTGAATCCAGCGAGACAGTCCAGTGCCCCGGAGTGACGCCGGAAAGTCGAATGCTTCCATCACTGGCGATTTTGCTGGAGGGTAACGGGCCGAGTGCAAGGCCTTCCGAGGGAGTCAATCGTACGGTAGCTTGCGGCATGCTTCCACGTGGAGCGCCTTCCAGTTCCACAACCCCAGGAATTTCAAAAGCCTGAGCAAGAGGCAAAGTTACGTCTGCGCGCCCATTCGCGCTTACTTCTACCGGCACGCGTCCGCCTAATGACTTACCGGCAAAAAGCTGTGAGCCCACCAGCAGATAAGAGCCAGGAGAAACACCGTGGACCTCAAACTTGCCCGTGGCAGAATCGACAAACGCCGAAACGCGGCCAATATGAGAAGCAATGCCGTTTTCATTATGCGCCAGCACCACCTGCAACTGGCTTGCGGCAAACCCATCAGCAGGGCTGGTGAGATGTCCACGGACGCTCAATGCCGGGACCGGATGCAAATGGAAATCCATGTCTGAAAGCTGGCTTCCTTCACCCAGAGAAACGACTGAGGCTGCATCCACATCCACGACACCGGGATAGTAGCTTGCGGCATAAGCATCCTGCGCCTCGGGAATCAGGGCAGTGGTTTCAAGAGGCTTCGAAATGGGCGCATTGGGCACAGTGGCCTGGAGTAGATAGCGGCCCGCAGGCAATCCAAATACGCGATATTCGCCGCGATCATTGGAGCTAGCGCCTGCCACGGAAAACAATTGTCTATGTCCATTGGCATAGCTGAAACGGAGCACCTGAACTCCGGCAGACTGCACCGGCTCGCCATCATCATCCACCACGCGGCCGGCAATCACGCCCAAAGGGGACATGCGCAGCGTAATTTGATTAAGCTGCTGGCCTCGAGCCACCGTGATCGCGCTGCCCTCTCCGGCAGGAGAGAGCGCTCCATACATCTGCCGGGCAAACCCGCTGCGTTCCACCCACAAACGATATAAGCCGGGGGACAATTGCAGGTTGAAATGGCCTTCCGCATCCGTATCCCTGCTGATGGGAGAAAAGGCTGAGTTCGCCGCAGGATCAATCTTTGTATAGATCACATGAGCATTTTTGAGAGGAGCCTCTGTCTGCTTGTTAATGACCACTCCGCTGACGGTTGCAGCCGACGAGGTTTCCTGGGCCTGCATGGCCATACCGGAGAAGAAGAAGGCATAAAGAATGAAGAAAGTTTTTATGAACTGCACGTGTACACCCTGAATTCGCGGAAAATGCGATCTTTTAGCCAAATACAAGTTGAACGAAGTTATTTCTAATGTAACGGAGGGAAATTGAGCGCACTTATCCAATATTGCTAAGTTAAATGGCTGGAGTGGAGCAGAAACTCCATGAAAAGCCTGGGAGCCTGCCCATATTATGCCTGCTTGCCGGAAAAAGCACAGGCATGTAAGGAATTCTGATTAAAGGCCGGTAACTTAGCTCTAGTTTGAACGTCTTTTGTTAGTAAAGACTTCAATTTCAATAAGTTTTGTATGTACTGGATGCAATCACTTGAACTTCCACTAAGCTGTTTGCGTATGCATGAGGGACATGAGCATGGAACTGAAAATCACCAATCTTTCCAAGACCTATAAAAATGGCGTGAAGGCACTGGACAACGTCTCTTTAACCATCCCACGCGGCATGTATGGCCTGCTTGGACCGAACGGGGCCGGCAAATCCACATTGATGCGTACGCTGGCTACCTTGCAGGAGCCGGATAGTGGAAGCATTTTTTTAGGTGAAGTTGATGTTCTTCGGCAGAAAGATGAGGTCAGGCGTCGCCTTGGCTATTTGCCTCAGGAGTTTGGCGTTTATCCGCGCATCTCCGCGCAAGACATGCTGAGCCACCTGGCATTGTTGAAAGGCATTACCCATGCGGGCGAACGGAAACAGGCCGTCGCCGCCATGCTCCAGCGCTGCAACCTATATGATGTCCGCAAAAAGGCCCTTACCAGCTTTTCCGGCGGCATGCGCCAGCGCTTTGGCATTGCCCAGGCCCTGATCGGGAACCCACAACTGCTGATTGTGGATGAACCCACCGCGGGCCTCGATCCGGGAGAGCGCAATCGTTTCTACAATCTGCTGGCTGAAGTCGGCGAGCAGGTCATCGTGATCCTCTCCACACATATTGTGGAAGACGTGATGGACCTTTGCACCGATATGGCCATCATTCATCAGGGCAAGGTTTTGTATCAGGGTGCGCCGCAGAGCGCGATTACTGAGCTTAATGGCCGAATCTGGCAGCGTTCCATTGAAAAGGCGGAGTTAGCACATTACGAAGAGACTTACCGGGTGGTCTCAAACAAGTTGGTTGGCGGACGACCGTTCCTGCATGTGTTTGGAGAGCAAGCGCCCGGCGAGGGATTTCTGCCGAGCCCGCCTGATCTTGAAGACGTCTTCTTCACCAAAATCCGGAACTGGAACTAGGAGCCGCGAATGTTTCTGCAAATAGCGCTGTTTGAAATTCGCTTCTGGCTCCGCTCCTGGATGGTCTGGATTTTCCTGCTCATCATTGGCCTGCTGATTTTTGGGGCTGTGAGCACGGACAACATACAGGTTGGCGGATCGTTGACTAATACTTTCCACAACGCCCCATTTGTCATTCAGAATTTTTACTCGTTTATCGCGTTGCTCACGCTGCTGATGTCAACGGCCTTTGTGAACTCGGCCGCGATCCGCGATTTCAGCTACAACACGTATCAGATTCTTTTCAGCACGCCGCTGAAGCGATTTGATTTCCTGCTGGGCCGGTTTCTGGGCGCAACTCTTGTTTCCGTTATCCCAATGCTTGGGGTTTCACTGGGAATTCTGCTCGCTAAATACATGCCCTGGGTTGATCCGGACCGATGGGAACGCGTGTATTGGAATGCGCATCTTCAGGGCATTCTGGTATTTGCCCTGCCGAATGCATTTTTTATTGCCGCCGTCCTGTTCGCTATTGCCGTGCTTGCCCGCAATGAAATTGTTTCTTTTGTGGCAGCTTTGTTTCTGCTTACCGGGTATGGAGTTGCCGGCGCGCTCACACAGGACATTCAGCATGAGCAGCTT
Source organism: Candidatus Angelobacter sp. (assembly GCA_035653315.1). GTDB lineage: Bacteria > Acidobacteriota > Terriglobia > Terriglobales > Acidobacteriaceae > Angelobacter. The sequence continues at coordinate 1,494 of DASRCD010000475.1, read as the reverse complement.
GCCGCGCTGCTTGATCCCTTTGGCCGTCGCGCTTTCAGCTTTATTACCCGTTATTGGACTGTCGCTGAGAAGAACAGCGTTTCCGTCGGCTTGCATGGGCTGCTGCTGTGGAACCGCCTGATCTGGATTGGCATTGGGTGCCTGATCTTTGCGGGAGCATACGCCAGATTCAGCTTTGCTGAAAGACGCACCAAGGCCAAGCCGGTGGAGGCCGATGCCGAGGAAGCTATTCTGCCGGTTGCGATTGCTTTGCCGCGTCCACACTTGCACGATGCGCCATGGGCCAAATTTGCAGGCTCATTCAAGATCCATTTTCTGGGAATGATGCGCAGCACATTTTTTATTGTGATTGCCGTGGCGTCGCTGCTGAACTGCATTCCCAGCATCGCGGTGAACTCCACGGAAGGTTACGGCAACCACACGCTGCCGGTAACGTACTGGATATTGGACCTGATTCGAGGCACGCTGTATCTATTTGTGATCATCGTAATTACCTACTATGCTGGCGTGCTTGTGTGGAAGGACCGCGATGAGCGCATGGATGAGATCGCGGATTCCACTCCAGCGCCGGAATGGATCTCCTTTGCCTCGCGCCTGCTCACGTTGATTCTGATGGTGATGTTTATGCAGGCCGCCGCTTTGCTGGGCGGAGTTGTTGTGCAGGCATGGCACGGCTATCATCGTTTCCAATTAGGCTTGTACGCATACGAGCTGTTCGTTCGCGATGCTTCTTATTTTCTGTGCCTGAGCATTCTCGCTTTTTTGATCCACGTGCTTTCACCCAACAAATATCTTGGGTATTTTTTCTATATCGTTCTGCTGGCCGCCAACCTGTTTATCTGGCAACCGTTGAATATTGCTACATACATGGTCCAGTTTGCCAACACGCCGAACGTCGTCCACTCAGATATGTTCGGAGACGCTCCTTATCGCGCAGCCTGGAACTGGTTCACGATCTACTGGCTGATCTTCTGCGGGCTGCTAGCGATTCTTACCGTAATGTTCTGGCCCAGAGGCAAGCAGGACCGCTGGCGCGGCCGGCGTCGCAATGCTGCACGACGTTTTCATGGCGGATGGATTTCCGCAACTGTTCTGTGCCTGCTTGCGTTCGCTTCCACCGGTGGATGGATCTGGTATAACACGGCTGTTCTCAACCGGCTTGTTGGGCCAAAGACCCTGCAACGTCGCCAGGCAGATTATGAGAAGGCTTACAAGCAATATGAGAAGAAGCCGGAGCCACTCATACGCGACGTGAAATATGCCATCGATATTTATCCTGAGTCACGCAACATTACCATGAAGGCCGAGCAGATCATCCAGAACGCGACTGGGGCGCCAATTGACGAGATCCATTTCACACTGGATCCCAATTATGTAACCGAGATTGATATTCCCGGAGCCACGCTCAGCAAAGACGACCAAAAGCTTTACTACCGTATTTACAAGCTGAATCCGGCCATGCAGCCCAATGAAAGCCGCACCATGCACTTTATG
>DASRCD010000474.1:0-3541 GCA_035653315.1 Candidatus Angelobacter sp. | reverse complement strand
AGTAAGAGATAAAACGCCGCACTTTGTCCGTGCGGAACAGGAGCAGGCAAAAATCCTGGCGCATCAGTCCTGAACCCAGATTTACAAAGCGCAACAGGCCGGGAAATTTTGCCGCGCGAATCGCCATTGCCAGCGTGGCTTGGTCCTGTTTGCGATTTCCCTCCGCGTCTTCCCACTCCACCTGGAATTTTTGATAGCCACCCCTTAAAGCCATCCGGGCCATCTCCAGGAAATATGCGTTGCGCCCCCAGCGCTCCTTGGCTTCCACGGCTGTGCGATACATCAGCTCAGCGTCTGACCCGACTCCGGCTGCCACCAGGAAATATCGCTGGTGCGGGCCATTTTGCTGCTGTGACGTGATGACTCCAGGCTGGAATGCGCGTGGCTGATAACCCAAGAGCTTCCGGGCTGCGGCCATGGGATCAGCAGGCAGCTTCAGATCAGAAGCCAGCAGGTTGCCGCTGCCCAGCGGAATGATTCCAAGCGCGGGCCGCGACAGGCTTTGCATTAATCCGTTCAGCGCTTCATTCGCAGTGCCATCACCGCCGCAGGCGATGACCGCGTCATACCCTGCATCGGCAGCTTCCCGCGCCTGCTGCACGGCGCTTCCGGCATGTGTGGTGGCGGAAGCTTCCACCTGCACCCCGGCCCCACGAAAAATATTGATAACGCTGGAAATGTTCTGCGCCCGCTTCTCTTTGCGGCGTCCTGAGGCCGGATTGTAGATGAGAAAGGCTTTCTTCAATTTTGTCGCTTCGCTCCAAACCGCTACGCAGATTCGTAAATTTCTAAATCTATTTGCACCTGAAGCATGGCAGCTCGGCGCGCAAGCCGGCCTCGCTCCTGATTTCCGGCACGATTAACTTGTCGCTTCGCTCCAAACCGCATGATGATTCAGATATCAGCCTGAATGCAGCGGAGCTTGGCGTGCATCCGGCTTCGCTCCTGATTTCCGGCATGATCGCTTCACTCCAAACCGCTACACAGATTTGTAAATTTCTAAATCTATTTGCACCTGAAGCATGGCGGAGCTTAGCGCGCATCCGGCTTCGCTCCTGATTCCTAAAGACAATATAATCTCTGCATGCCGTCCGCCGCCCAAAATAAGGATGCTAAGAAAGACAAGAAAGAGAAGAGCGTTGAGCGCGACCTGGAAAAACTTCGCGACCAAATCCGCCATCACGAATACCTCTATTACGTCCTTGACGCCCCTGAGCTGCCCGATGCCGAGTTTGACCAGCTCATGCAGGAGCTGAAGCGGCTGGAAGCTGACCATCCTGAGTTGCCGATTCCCGCAGATTCTCCCACGCAGCGGGTGGGCGGCAAGCCGCGTGAAGGCTTTATCAAGGTCGTGCACTCGCGGCCCATGCTCTCACTGGACAACGCTTACAACGAGCAGGAGCTGCGCGACTGGGACCGCCGCGTTCGCGAACTGGCGGGTTCGGACAAGATTGAATACGTTTGCGAGCTAAAACTCGACGGCATGTCCATGGCTCTTACCTATGAAGATGGCCGTCTCTTGCGCGGCGTGACTCGCGGCGATGGCTCAATTGGCGAAGACGTCACGAGCAACGTTCGCACCATGCGCTCTGTGCCGCTCTCCATTTCAGCGGATAGATTCAAGAGCGCCGGCGTGCCTCCTGCGTTTGAAGTCCGCGGTGAAGTAATCATGCCGCTGGCTGCGTTCAAGAAAATGAATGATGAACGCGCAGCGCAGAACCTGAGCACCTTTGCCAACCCGCGCAACGCCGCTGCTGGAACCATCCGCGTGCTGGAGCCGAATATCGTCGCGCAGCGCCGCCTGGATTTTTACTCTTATTTTCTGCTGGTGAATGGCAAGTATTATCCGGAAAAACATTCTGACGCGCTCAAGGCATTACAAGCGCTCGGCTTTAAAGTGAATCCAAACCATCGCATTGCCCAGGACATTGAAGAGGTGCTTGAGTTCATTCATCAGGGCGAGCAAAAACGCGAGACGCTGGGCTATGAGATCGACGGCATCGTCATCAAGGTAAATTCCATGCGCACGCAAGACCGGCTGGGTTTTACCGGAAAAGCCCCGCGCTGGGCCATTGCTTATAAATTCACCGCGCGCAGCGGCGTAACTGAAGTACTGGATATTGTGCCGCAGGTGGGACGCACCGGCAGGCTTACGCCTGTGGCCTGGCTGAAGCCGGTATTCATCGGTGGTACCACCGTGAGCCGCGCCACGCTGCACAACATGGATGAGATCACCCGCTTGGACGTGAAGATCGGCGATTCAGTTTTGGTGGAGCGCGGCGGAGATGTGATCCCCAAGGTCGTAAAAGTTGATCTGGAAAAACCGCGCGGCCATAAGCAGTTTTTTATGCCGGAGCTCTGCCCCGTCTGCCACACAAAAATTCGCCACATGGAAGGCGAGGTGGATTACTGGTGCGTGAACGTTAATTGCCCGGCGCGTTTGCAGGGCAGCATCCTGCATTTTGCTTCACGCTCCGTCATGAACATTGAAGGTTTGGGTGAATCGCTGGTGAACCAGCTTCATCAGGCAGGGCTCATCAGGAACATTGCCGATGTTTATACGCTCAAAGACAAGCGCGAGCAGATCCTGGCCCTGGAGCGCGTGGGTGAAAAGTCTGTGGACAATCTACTGGAAGAGATTGAAAAGTCACGCAAGCTGCCGCTGGAGCGCGTGATTCTTGGGCTTGGAATCAGCCAGGTGGGTACACGCACTGCTGAGCTTCTGGCTGAGCACTTTGGCTCAATGGATGAATTAATGAACGCGTCCACCGAGCAATTGCAGGAAGTAAATGATGTGGGGCCAAGTGTGTCTGCCAGTATCCGGGAATTTTTTGAAGAGCCCAGCAACCGCTCGCTGATTGAGCGGCTGCGCGCATTCCTGAACTTCCAGGGCGTAAAAAAAGTTCGTGGCACCTCTCTGGCCGGCAAGACGTTTGTGCTTACCGGCACGCTGCCCAACTATTCCCGAGACGCGGCCAAGAAGATGATTGAAGATGCCGGCGGCAAGGTTTCCGGTTCCGTAAGCAAAAAGACTGACTATGTTGTGGCCGGAGAAGATGCTGGTTCCAAGCTGGATAAAGCGCGGGAACTCGGCGTGAAGGTAATTGACGAAAAAGCGATGGAGAGCCTGGTAAAAAGCTAAGCTGCGCGTTCCAAATTGGGGCTGCGAATTTTCCTTTTCATTTCCGCGCTGTACTATACTGGCCCTATGTCTGCATTCTCCTTAAGTACCGCAAGGCTTGAGTGCACCATAATTTTGAGGTGAACATGGCAGGAAAAAATATCGCTCTTAAACCTCTTGCGGAACCGAAAGCCGTTCCGTCAACGCGTCAAGACGCAAACAGCATTACCACCTTGCCTCTTTTTGAAGAGCATCCCACGCCGGTGGCCATCGGCGCGGAAGCTCCACCCTTTGCATCTGTTGAGCTGAGCGCCTCTGGACCATTCGGGGCTTACTAACCTTTCACAAATTTTGGATTTAGGGATGCCACTTTTGCTTGCTTGTGGTGAATGATCCGGACCTTGTTACCCTGGCGCAGAC
>DASRCD010000473.1:0-4992 GCA_035653315.1 Candidatus Angelobacter sp. | reverse complement strand
TCATCAATCTTTTTAGTCGAGGTTTGATATGCCTCGTGCTGCTGGTGCTGCTCTTCTGGCGTTGGCGGGGCCGGCATCTCTTCCGGAATCAGGGATTCTGGCATTTCCGCGGCGGACTGCCGCTCTCCTGCCAGGGGCTGTGCTGGTGTTTGCGCCGCAGGCGCAGCGGTTTGCTGTGCTGGAGGAGCAGTGACTGGCGGAGCAGATGGTTTTTCTTCTTCCTCTCTTTTTACGTCGGGGCGCAATTCGCCTTCCGCGCCAAATCGCCGCCGGTCACTTACAACAAATTCAGGTTTCTTCTCAGCCATAACGTCCTCAGGTAAATAATTTTAAATTCCAATTTCAAATGGCAGGTCCACCACGGTTGCTTCAAGTCCGTTTAAATCAATCTTTGCCCCGGAAGCCAGCATCTCTCGCCGCACATAACCCAGCCCAAGATTTTTTTTGCCTTCAGACAGGGGAACACTGGCAATCGTGGTGATCTCGGCAAAAGCCCTGCCCTCAGATTCATATTTGCCGGCAGCAGGAATTTGGTCGCCAAAAATAAATCCACTGAACTTGCGATGCACCTGGCCCCGTGAGCGGATGCGTTCTACAATCTCCTGCCCGATATAGCAGCCCTTGTTAAAATTCAGGGCCTGCATCTGCTCGGTTTCCTGTGGCAGATCACGGTCTCGAATGTCCTGCCCATACTGTGGGATGCCGCGCAGCACGCGCCACATTTCCAGTGCTTCCGCGCCCACAGGTTTTGCTCCACTATTCACCAGCCTGGCCCAGAGTTCCGGGGCCTTAGCGGGATCCAGCCAGATTTCAAACCAGCCGGGCTTTTGCTGTGGACCACTAACAATCGTGATTGCTGTTCCTTCCAGCGTTCTTTCCCGAACTTCAAGCGGCTGCATCTCCAGCGCATTGCAGCCTGCTTCAGCAAGCACCCTTGCTGCCTGTGGCCCGCAAATACCTATTGCCGCAATGCCATCCTCCGGGGCCATCTCCACTTTATCCATGATGATGAAACGCTTCATGGCGGTAAGCAGCGGCTCAACCTGTGCGGAATCGGTATCCAGCGTAAAGAATTCTCCACGGTTATAAATGTACATGTCACCCAGGATCCGGCCCTGCGCGTTCAGCACAAAGTCATAATTTCCGCGATTGACTGGAAGCTCACGCACATTATTGGTGACCATGTTGTGCAGCCATCGTACCCGGTCCTTGCCGGCCACCCTGATCTTGGACCGCCAAGTCAAAGGAAACACGCCGCAACCCGAATGCAAGGCCGCCAGCTCGGAATTGACGTCACCAAAGATTAAGGGTGTTTCCGCGCCATTGTAGGAACCAACGCGCGTTTCGCCTGAAGCTGCCCAGAGATGGAGTGCAGTGTGTGCCATAGTGCAATATTTAATTATAGCCAAGTTTGTGTAAGCTCTGCCTGCGCAGAGACGGTGAGACTTGGGAACACAGACATGCTTGCCCCCAGCGCCAACGGCTAAGAGTCAATACCAGTACTCTCGTCTGCCTTTATTCGCCTGCACGGCCATTCCCATTTTGCTTCAACAAACCACGCTGCTAGACTTGCCATATGCCCGATCCGGAGCAGAAGAGTAGTGAAAAGAACGTATGGCGGCAAGTGGGCCGGTATAGCAATCTGGGCTTTGTTCTTCCCAGCGCCGTGGTTGGAGGGCTGCTGCTTGGCGCTTTGCTTGATCATTGGCTTAAAACTTCATGGCTGACGCTTGCCGGGCTGCTTGTGGGCTGCGTTGCCGGCTTCATTGAATTGATTCGCGGGACCATTAAGGCGAGCAGGGACTCATGAACGTCAACGCGGAATCCCTGGAAAGCCGTCTCTCCGGCGCGTATCGTCGCATTCTTCGTGTTGCGATAGTCCTGAGCGTAGCCACGGCTCTTGCTGCAGCCATATTCGTGAATTGGCAGGCTGGTCTGGGTGTGGCCATTGGGTCGCTCATTGCATATCTCAACTTTGTCTGGCTGCATCGCGGTACAGAACGCCTGGTAGAGCGGATGCTGGCCACGGAAAACAAGGCTACAAAAACCCGGTTTGTTTTCCCGTCTCTCTGGCGTTACCTGCTGATAATGGCTGCTCTATATGTTATATTTAAGGGTTATCCAAGGATGCTGGTTGGTTTCATTGTGGGCCTTGCCTTGCCGGTTTTGGCCTCAATGGCGGAAGGCATCTATGAAGCAATTGCAATCAGCAAGATTGATCAAGCCCCAGAATAATTCAATTTCATTTTAGAGCTGACATATCAGAAATATGCCTGAGCAACTCTGGTTTACTGCATTTCTCAATCATCACTTTGGCGGCGCGGCCGCAGCGATGTTGCATGCTGTTGGCGTCCAGCCAGTGTATCCGAACGCGCCCATCACCAATTCCGTGGCCATGGAAATACTGGTAATTGTGCTGTTGCTGCTTTTCTTCATCGCTGTGCGGGCCAGCCTTTCCGTGGAAAAGCCCGGCGGTTTGCAGCATACTGCTGAAGCGTTGCAGGAATTTATTGAAGACCAGGCGCACGGTGTGATTGGGCATGGCTACGAACGTTATATTCCGTATGCCATTACGCTCTGGTATTTCATCCTGCTTTCGAACCTGCTTGGCTTGGTGCCCGGTTTTGAGTCGCCCACGGCCAGCCCTGTGGTCCCCTTAGGCTGTGCGCTGGTAACGTTTGTTTATTACCATTTTCACGGAATCCGCATACATAGAGCGGGGTATATCAAACAATTTATCGGACCTGTATGGGCACTGGCGCCCCTGATGTTTTTGATTGAATTTGTCAGCCACTTTGCCCGCATCTTGTCACTTACAGTCCGTCTTTACGCCAATATGTTTGCCGGAGACATGGTGACCCTGGCGTTCTTTTCACTTGTGCCAATCCTGGTTCCCGTGGCTTTTTTGGGATTACACCTTTTTGTGTCCCTGGTTCAGACCTTCATTTTTGTCATGCTCACGCTGGTCTATCTGGGTATGGCTGTGAGCGAAGAGCACTAAAAGGAAAGAATACCGTTTAAGTTTTGTTGTAAATGCAGCCAGCGTGAGGGCTCCATCCCCCAGGATTGGATCGCCAACCACCCACTGGCGGCAAATCATAAAGGAGAAAAGAAGAATGAGAAAGTTTCTTACTATTCTGTTCGTGGTGATGGCGGTCCTGATGGTCGCTTCACCGGTTTACGCTCAAGGCGGAACAACCACCACAAGCAACTGGGGAGTCCCGGTGGGCGTAGGTTTGGGCATGGGATTGGCCGCAGGTTTGGCCGGTCTTGGTCAGGGCAGGGTCGCCGGATCAGTTGCTGAAGCACTCGCCCGCAACCCTGGAGCGCGCGCTGGTATCCAACTGGCACTCTTCATCGGTCTTGCATTTATTGAATCACTGGTTCTGTTCACATTCGTGTTGCTCTTCCTGCGTTCCGCATAAGAAGAGAAGTTTTGCTGAAAAGGCCTTCGCTGCGGCGAAGGCTTTTTTGCTGGACCAAAACTTATTAGAAGCCAAGGAAGGGATAGTTTCAAGCGAATGTTATTCTTAAATATTCGTGGTTAATCTTCCGGCACCTGGAAGTCTGGTGATTCAATCTATTCCAAAACGTTCATTGCAACTAATAACAGGGAGGATCAAGCAAGGGCTAAAGCTGCTGCTCTGCCTATTACTTCTTTGTGGGACAAACATAAATGCCAAAGATAAAAAAGCTGTTCCGAAAGTTGAGCCGGACTGGAGCATCAATTTAAAGGAACGGTATGGCTTTGAGCCTTTTGACCGCCAGATAAGTTTTCGCTGGATCCTTTATCAGAATGTAATCTTCATCTCGCCGGAAAGAGTGCTGGTCTATCAGGTAACCCGCTCTCAGGACCACATAAGATTGGGAGCCAGAGACGCCAGCGGCGGTGCAGGAAACTTTGTTTTCAACCTGCGGGTCTTCAGCACTCAGGACGGGCATGAGATTAAGTCCATGCGCCTGCCGACGAGCGCTGAGCCATCCAAGGTAGTGGCTACACGCGGCGGAAGGTTTATTGTCCGTACCGGAGACATTCTTTATCTATATTCATCTGATTTTCAGCGGCTCGCCTCCAAGACACTCCCATTGAAGCGGCAGGTGCAGGAAGAGGTATGGCAGATTAGTGTTTCACCCTCGGGCGCGGAAGTAGTCCTGGCGCACCAGCAGATTTTTCATCGCAATGCCTTATCGCCCACCTCCGCAATTGAAAAGGCTTCTGCGGAGATAGAGGTATTAAACGCGGACACCCTGCAAACCATCAAAAGCTTTACTGTGCCCTGGTACATGCAATCGTGGTCTGCGGCCGACCGTTTTCTATTAAGCCCGAACCCGCATCCTATTTTTTCCACTGCTACTTTTGGCCTGCTTGACTATGACGGCAACTGGTCTTCACTCCAGCCGGACTGGTCACTGAACCAATCCTGCGCATATCAGGCGGAAGCGCTTGCGCATGAGATGTTTGCTGCTTTTGGCTGCGGCAATCTTTCCGTCTTTCCCCGTACAGGCGAGCGGACCTTTTTTGTGAGGCAGAAGAACAAGGAATATTTTGGGGCTATTTCCAGCAATGAAAGTCATCTGGCAGTGCAGGTAGAGCGGCGCTCAGTGAGAGTGGATAACGCAACAAACATTCCAGTGGCAGTGGCCCAGCCTATCCGGATTGATCTTTACTGGCTGCCCAACGTAGATCCCGTAATTTCCGTGCCAGTGCACGCCAAAAATGTTTATTATGCCGTCTCCGCGCAAGGAGCGCTGGCCGTGGTGGACGGTACTTCACTTCAGCTATTCAACGGGAAGCATGAATAACATTCCGGCTTGAATAGCTTTATGCGTTGACCGGGTGGCACAGCAGCCCTGTCTGGAAACCCCGCGGTAGATCGCACTCAGGTTCTTGCTGAATTGCTATTGCGCCTGAGTTGCGGCAACAGGAGTGGAAGGAGCTGCTTGCGGAAGTGAGCCATTCATCGTCGTGCTACCAAGGTCATGGGCTCCCGC
>DASRCD010000472.1:0-2565 GCA_035653315.1 Candidatus Angelobacter sp. | reverse complement strand
TCCGCCGGAAAGCTGCGACGGGAAATGATCCAGCCGCTCGCCCAGCCCAACTAGTTGCAATACCTCTTTGGCCCGAGCTACGCGTTTCTCTTTCTCCATTTGCGCATAGAGCGTAGGCAGCTCAACATTCTCCAGAGCCGTGGTGCGTGAAAGCAGATTGAATCCCTGAAACACAAACCCCAGTTTGCGATTGCGAATGGCCGCCAGCGCTTTCTTATCCAGGCTGGAAACATCCGTTCCTTCCAGGATGTACTTGCCGCTGCTGGGTTTATCCAGGCAGCCCAGCATATTCATGAACGTGGATTTACCGCTGCCGCTGGAGCCCATGATCGCCACAAACTCTCCCGGCTCAATCGTCAGGTCAACCCCGCGCAGCGCATGCACCTTGGTTTCACCCAGCGCGTAATACTTGTGCACGTCCTGCACTTGAATTACCGGTACGCTGCCAGCCAGGCGTTCCGCATTCATGACTTCATTCGCATTCAATTCAACTTGTGCCAGCGTTGCCATAAAGCCTCCTTTGTCGATCACCAGATCACCCGATCACGAGCGATCACCCGACTTCTCCGCGTCTCCGCGCCTCCGCGGTGAATAGCTTTCGCCATTCACCGCTAAGCACTTACCTTCCTACCCTTGCACCACCTGCCCCGCGCGTTGCTCCCATGCCTGGCGCAGCCGTGGTCGCGCTGGCAGCTTTGCTTGCCGCCGTGGCTCCAGTAATCACTTGATCTTGAGGATTGAGTGAGCCTTTCATTACCTGCGCCACTTCCGTTGTGGTGTGGTCGGTGATGCCCAGCTTCACCTGCACCGGTTCCAATGACTTGTCGGCATTCAGCTTCCAGACGATTGCAGTAGTGGCCTGCTGTCCAGGCTGTTGCTGCGTCCCCTGTCCGCTTTTTTTGCCGCGCGTGCCACTGGCTGCCGCGATGCCGGCTTTCTGATAAAGATCACTGATCTGCTGCGCTGTTAAATTTGGCGTAAAGCGGAGCGCTCCGTTGGGAACTTTAACCACATCAGTGGCAGTTGCCACGGGGACTGTCACATACGCCGTCATGCCGGGAAACAGCTTCATTTCCGGATTATCAAAGTCCACGATCGTGGTATAAGTCACCACGTTCTGCACCGTGGTGGCGTTCAAACGCACTGCGGAAACTTTTCCTTTAAACGTATCTTTCGGGAAAGCATCCACTTTAAAACTCACGTCCTGCCCGGTCTGGATTGAGCCTACGTCACTTTCGTCAGTGCTCACATAAACCTGCATCTTGGTGAGGTCCTGCGCGATGGTGAAGAGCGTTGGCGCCTGCAATGATGCGGCCACCGTCTGACCAACATCCACGCTGCGCGCGATGACCGTTCCGTCAATCGGTGAGCGGATAGTGGAATATTCCACGTTGGTCTGCGCCACTTTCACGGCGGCTGATTTCTGCTGAACTTCCGCGCTTGCCTGTGTGACCTGCGCTTTGGCCGCCCCGACTGCCGCATCATTACTCTGAGAAGTTGCGCGAGCCGTATCCAACTGCTGCGTGGGCACAACGCCTTCATTGGCCAGCGTGGTATAGCGGCCCAAATCAAGCTTTGCCTGTACGGCGGCTGCCTGCGCTTTATCCAGATTTGCCTTGGCGACAACCAAGTTTGCCAGCGCGTCCGCCAGATCGGCCTGGGCCTGCAGCAACGCTCCCTTGAAAAGTGAAGGATCAATCTGGGCGATGACTTGCCCCTTCTTTACATGTGAATTAAAGTCGGCAAAGAGCGTCTGTATGGTACCGGACACCTGAGAACCAACCTGCACCGTAGTTACGGCATTGATGGTCCCCGTGGCCTGCACCACGTTTTGAATGTCGCCCTTCTGGACTTTTTCCGTGTAATACTGCGGCGCTTTTTTGCTCTCATAGCCGAACGCCGTAAGCAGCCCAATGGCCGCCAGCAGCACCCCGATGATCGTCCACTTGTTTTTTATGAATTTCATTTCCCAACCCCCAGAGCCGCTTTATCGCTATTGCAGCTTCTGTAGGCGTAAACCCACTCTGAGTTTAGGAAAGGTAAACAGTGGTAAGCGGAAGGTTAATAATTGTTCAGCGTGAGTGGCTGGAACTGAGGGGAATTAACGGAACTTTACTATTTAGATAACATCATGACATACAACATTAATCTTCTTAATAGAGCCATATCCATATTGCTTTGCACAAAATTGTTGGGTATAGTGCGCCATGCTCATTTCTTGTTCATCTGCGCGGTGTTGTTACCCGCCTAACCTCTGTGTTTTCCGGGGCGGATGGGCAGGTATGAGCTGAGCAATTTACATCAGGCTACATACACCCCTCCCGCTGCCAAGCAGCGGGATTTGTTTTTTTAGCGCTTTCATTTAGCGGCACGACAAGAAAGTTTACGACAGTATTTGCAGCACTAAGAGGAGCTTTACGGCGGTCACCAGAATGAATCCTCCGGCTTCCATTGACGGGTCAATCAACCACCGCGCCTTGCTGGTAAACGCGCGCCGTGTTGTGGTTAAAGTGGGTACCGGCGTGGTCTGCAATGCTGAAAATGAATTTGATCCCCGGCAGGCTG
>DASRCD010000471.1:0-7506 GCA_035653315.1 Candidatus Angelobacter sp. | reverse complement strand
AGATGATTCATCGTTCGCTTGAGCTGGGGAACGTAACGGTGCGTGAGATCATGGTGCCGCGCCATAAAATTTTCTCTCTCCCCGCGGACATGCCCCTGGAAGAAGCCATGGCCAAGGTGGTGGATGAACAGCACTCCCGCGTCCCTGTGTATGATCCGGAAAAAGGCCGTGAAAACATTGTGGGCCTGCTTTATTCCAAAGACCTTTCCCGCATGATGCAGATCCGCCTTTCTTCTTCCAATGACGCTTATTCCCGGCGCATCGCCGATCTTAAGGTCCGCCAGATCATGCGTGAGGTGCTCTACGTTCCGGAAAGCAAAACGCTCGACGACCTCCTGCTGGAATTCCAGCGGCGCAAGCGCCATCTTGCCATGGTTGTGGATGAATTTGGCTCCGTCAGCGGCCTTGTTACTGTGGAAGACGTGCTGGAGCAGATTGTGGGCGAACTGGAAGATGAATTTGATGTTGCCCAGCGCTCGCCCGTTCCGCTGGCCTCCGGGGCCGTGGTGCTGGATGGCAGTTCCAACCTGCGCGACCTGGAAACACAATATGAAATTACTCTTCCCCGTGAAGAAGGCTTTGAGACTCTGGCCGGCTTTGTCATGTCCCAGCTGGGAAAAATTCCCAAAGGCGGTGAACGCTTTGAATATGAAGGCCGCCGTTACACCGTCCTGCAAATGGATGGTTACAGGATTGTCCGCGTGAAGATTGAAAACCTGAACCAGAAGGATTCTCTGGAGCACGCGATCTAAGTTTCTTCCGAAATGGAGGGGCTGGGTGCCGCAAAGGATGGGGCACCCGCACCCGACCTGATCACGATAATCTCTACCCATTTCAGTCACTCTTTGTGTTTCTTCGTGTCCTCTGTGGTTGATGATTTTGCTTTTTCATTGCAATAAAATTTTTGAAATGTTTCCACACCAGCAATACGACTTTGAGACTTTACCCGACTACCTTCGTCCGGGACTCAATCTCATCTTCATCGGTATTAATCCCGGTCTCTACTCTGTCCGTCGTGGACATTACTTTGCCCGCACCACCAGCCGCTTCTGGCCTGCTTTCTCCAAATCAAAACTGAGCGCGCAAATGCGGCGCGAACTGAAACTCAATCAACTTCTTTCCGAGCATGACTCCCTGCTTCCACGCTTCGGAATCGGACTTACAGACGTGGTGAAGCGGCCATCTGCTAACGCATCCGAGCTCACACCCACAGACTTCATCACCTGGTACCAGTTCTCATCAAGAAATTGCGCCGCTACAAGCCGCGTGTCGCCTGTTTTCATGGCCTCACCGCTTATCGTCCGTTTCATGCTTTCGCCTTCAAATCTGCCGCCGTTCGGCCGATACTGGGCGCGCAGCCGGAAAGTATTGGCGTCACCAGGCTCTTCGTTGTCCCTAACCCGAGTCCGGCAAATGCTCATTTCAAATTAACCGACCAAATAAATTTCTATGATCAGCTCGCTGATTTTCTAAACACCGTATGAGTCTTTATCCAAAGTAAGTACTAATTCTCAGACAAACTATTTTCCGGACACACAAATATTCTTTCTCCATCTGCCCCCGCTCTCACTCTTCGTGTTCCTTTGTGTCCTTTGTGGTAAATGGTTTTGATTCTCGATCACGTACGATGCCGGCGATCTTCTCCGATCACTCGCTGCGTTTGTTAGGATATGCTGAAGCCTTGATCCGTTACGTCACAACCCGCCTGCTTTACATGGTCCCCGTGCTCTGGCTGGTGGTCTCTGTGGTTTTTTTGCTCATTCATCTTGTGCCGGGTGACCCCATCCAGCAGATGCTTGGAGAAAATGCCGCCGCAGCTGACGTCCAGGCTGCGCGCCATACTTACGGGCTCGACGTCCCGCTGCCGCAGCAATATTTGAATTACTGGAAAGGCGTCCTGCACGGCGACCTTGGCCGCTCTTTCCGCTTTGACCAGCCGGTTACCCGCATCGTTCTTCAGCGCTATCCCTGGACGCTGCAACTCACCGTTGCCTCCATGATTGTTGCGCTGCTCATCTCCATTCCCGCCGGAGTGCGCTCCGCGCGACGGCGCAATCGTTGGGACGACCGTCTTCTCAGCTTCGTGAGCCTCTGGGGCCTGTCATTTCCTAATTTCGCGTTAGGCCCCATCCTGATTCTGTTTTTTGCTATCCGCCTGGGATTGCTGCCCGTCTCCGGTTCCGGGACCGTTGCGCACCTGATCTTACCTGCCATCACCATGGGCGGGGCGCTTGCCGCCATTCTTACCCGTATGGTTCGTACGGCCATGCTGGAGGAACTGAGTCAGGATTACATCCGCACGGCGCGGGCAAAAGGGCTTTCAGAAAACGCGGTTGTCTATAAACACGCGCTGCGCAACGCCATGGTTCCGGTGCTTACGGTGGTGGGATTGCAATTTGGAGCGCTGCTCGCCGGCGCTATTGTTACGGAAACAATTTTTTCCTGGCCCGGCATCGGACGCCTTACCATCAGCGCCATCAGCAGCCGCGACTACTATCTTGTCCAGGGCTGCATCCTGATGATCGGCGTCACCTACGTGGCCGTGAATTTTCTTACTGACCTGCTGTACTCATTCGCCAATCCAAGAATAAGGCAGTAGTTCCCGCCGCGTAGTTGAAGCTGGTACAGCCTAGGCAAGCTCAATGATCTTTGGGTGAAGAATACCGTCTTTGATCTCCAGCCTGCCTACACTAATAGGTAATTTAAATCTTCTTGGCCCGGCGCTCCCCGGATTGAAATACAGCACTCCGTCTTTTACTTCCTGCTTGGGTTTATGCGAGTGCCCGCTGATCACCGCTGCAAATCCCGCGGCTTTGGGATTCAGGTCAAGCGCATTGGCATCGTGGATTACATAAATGTGCAGACCTCCCAGTTCCACAACCTCAGTCTCGGCGAACTCGCGTGCCCAAGCCTGTGTATCCACATTGCCGCGAATCGCTGTAACCGGCGCGATCTTCCGCAGCTCAGGAATGATTTCCGGCGAACCAATATCGCCTGCATGGATGATGTGCTCCGACCCGCGCAGCAACTCCACTGCTTCAGGCCGAAGCAGTCCATGCGTATCGGAAATCACACCAATGATCATGGCTATGTTATCTAAGCAGGCTTATATGCTTGTGCAACAAAATAGTTTTATAAGAACAATAATTGGGGATTATACGGACACTTAAAAAGTTTTCTCCGCGCCTCTGCGCCTCCGCGGTGAACAACTATAACCCCGCCTCAATCCTCGATCTTGGATCCATATAGTCACGCAGCGCATCGCCAATAAAATTAAAAGAAAGCACGGCCAGCATCACCGCCAGGGCGGGGAAGATCACCAGGTGCGGAGCGTCAAACAAATGCCCTCGCCCATCGTTGAGCATTGCGCCCCAACTTGCCGTAGGTGGTGGAACGCCTAACCCAAGAAAGCTCATGGTCGCTTCTGCCAGCACAGCGCCGGCCATGCCGATTGCCGCCTGCACAATCACAGGCTGGATAATATTGGGCAGAATGTGCCGCGTTACTATGCGCCAGTCACTCGCGCCCAGTGCGCGCGCCGCTTCCACAAATTCTTTTTCTTTTACTGAGAGCACCTGGGCGCGGACAAGTCTTGCATATCCCACCCAGCCACCGATGCACAGAGCCAGAATCAAATTGAAAATGCCCGGACCAAGAAAAGCCACAAATGCAATTGCCAGCAAAATTCCTGGAAATGACAAAAATGCGTTCATCACGATGACGCTGAAAAACTTGTCCGCATATCCACCGTAATATCCTGCAATGGAACCCAGAATCAGTCCCAGCAGCAGCGATCCAACCACCACGCTGCTGCCCACCAGCATGGAAATGCGTGCCCCATAAATCACGCGGGAAAAAATATCGCGGCCCAGATCATCTGTGCCGAACCAGTGCGCCGCGCTGGGTGGCTGCAGGCGGGAAGGCAAATCAATATTGCTGGGATCCTGCGGTGCAATCCATGGCCCGAAGAGAGCGAAGATCACAAACACAACCACCAGCCCCATGCCGATTGCGGCCAGCACGTTGCGGCGTCCCAGTGTTACCGCTGCGTTCCATGTAGTTAAGGAGCTTGCCATGCCTGCCTGTCAGTTAACCATAAAGACAGCACTGATCACAAAGCGTAAAATTGCCAATGCCTTTGCTTGATGTGGTCATCCTGTGATCAGTAATGAGCTTCTTTCTAAGCGACACTTTGGTACTTCGACACTTTGGCAATTCTTTCCTGGCTATCTCCGCGCCTCTGCGTCTCCGCGGTGAAATTTATTGTCCACCACAGTTCTGGACCGGTCAGCGCGCAACACTCTGTTGCATTACTTTTTTCAGCGCGCGAATAAACGCTTCATTCTGTTCTGGCGTGCCGATGCTTACGCGGATTGCATTGGATATCCCCCATGGTCCAAGTGAGCGCACAATTACACCTTCAGCCTGCACACGTTTGGCAAAAGCGTTGGCGTCTTCATCCACGGTAAAGTAAATAAAGTTCGCGCTGGTTGGTATGGCGCGGATGTCGAGCTCCTGAAACTGCTCCATCAGCCATCCTGCGCCCACCGCATTGTTTTCTACGGTCTTGCGGACGTGCGCCTCATCCCGGATTGCGGCCAGCCCTGCTGCTTCTGCCACCACGGAAATTGAAAATGAATTTCTCACGCGCGCAAAATAGCGCAGCAGTTCAGGATCGCCGCAGGCATAACCCAGCCGAATGCCGGCCAGCCCATGCGCTTTGGAAAATGTTCTCAGCACCAGCACATTCTGCCGACCTGCGCGCACGTACTCAAAAGACCGCGAGTATGAAACACCGCGCTGCCGGGCAAAGTACTCGGCAAAATCGGAATAGGCTTCATCCAGCACCACCAGCACGTCTTCCGGCACGCGCTGTAAAAATGCTTCTGTGGCATCAGCATCAAACATTGTTCCCGTAGGATTATTCGGATTTGCCAGGATTACCACGCGGGTCTGTTCATTGATAGCGTCAGCAATCGCATCCAGATCGTATGCGTCATTCCGCATAGGCACAGCTACAAATTGTGCGCCAGTAGTTCGCGTAACCAGTGGATAGCTGATAAACGTCCGCTCACTGCTTACACAATTCGTTCCATGCGTGAGTAATGTTCGCGCCAGCACATCCAGGATTCCCAGCGAGCCATCGGCAATAAAAATCTGTTCCTGCTGCAACTCATGGCGTACTGCCAGCGCCGCGCGCAACTCCGTTGCGTCATTGTCAGGATATAAATTCACCTCAGTGACTGCGGCGCGCATTGCTTCCAGCGCAAGCGGAGAAGGCCCAAACGGGTTTTCATTGGAGGCCAGCTTGATCATCTTTATGCCGGACTCGCGCTCTGCCTGGCGCATGGGCTTGCCTGGCACATATCCGGCCAGCAAGCGTATGTGCTCCGGGATTCGATCAAGGATTGTTTTGGTCATGAGACGTGAAGGATTACAGAAGGTTGTATCACAAGCAGAGCTGTCCGGGCTATTCGGAATGTGTTATTTGTCCCTCTTGCTTGGTCTTGTGCGACTGTCCCTGTTTTTCTTTGCCGCTGGCTTTCGCGCCGGTAAACCAGATCTCTCGCTTCGGCCTGCGCGACGCAACGCCGCCACCTCGCCCGGAGCAAGTTCGCGGAACTCTCCTGGTTCCACATTCAACGTAAGCGGCCCGTAGCGCACGCGCTTGATTTTCTCCACATGGTGGCCAATCTCTTCAAACATGCGCCGTATCTGCCGGTTCTTTCCTTCAATCAGCGTCACTTCATACCACGGATTCGCGGCATCTTTCATCAACCGCACCTGCGCTGGCGCCGTGTGGACTGCTTTCATGCGCCGTTCACCGGGCTTTGCGCCAATCTTGATTCCACGGCGCAGCTTTTCAAGCCCTTCTTCACTGGCCTTGCCCGCGATCTTCACCAGATAAGTTTTTGGTACGTGGGAAGCAGCCCGCGTGAGCTTGCTTGCCAGGTCGCCATCATTGGTCAGCAGGAGCAGGCCTTCACTGGCCCAATCCAGGCGCCCCACTGGATAAATGCGCGCGCTGATATTCTTAACCAGATCCATGACCGTGGGGCGGCCTTCCGGATCGGAAACCGTGGTTACATATCCTTTAGGCTTGTTCAACAGCAAATAGACGTGGCGCTCAGCGCCTTGCAGCATTTTGCCATCTACTTTGATATGGTCATGGGCAGGATCGGCTTTGCTTCCAAGCTCCGTTACAGTATGACCATTCACCGTCACACGCCCTTGCGTGATCAGCTCTTCCGCCTTGCGTCGTGATGATACGCCAGCAGCGGCAATGATCTTCTGTAATCGCTCCGCAGCCACGTTTATCCCCCTGTGCTTTCGGAGGCAATCTGGTCTGCTACTTGCTCGTCGGCTTTGTTGTGTTCAGGATCGGAAGAAACCGTGGGCTCGGTAACATTCTGCGGGACCTCGGCTTTATCTTCTTCCATCTGCTCAACACCGCCATCTTCCTGTTTCGATTCCACCTGTTTTTCTTCCATTTGTTTCGCTTCCATGGATTCACCCGGTGTTCCAGTCGCGTCAGCAATCGCTTCGCCCGGAGTGAACAGCTCTTCCTGCATCTCGCCCGCAGCCAGCTTTTCAAATTCTTCCAGGCTGGGCAGTTCATGAATGTCTTTCAGTCCAAACCGCAAAAGAAAATCTTTGGTGGTCTTGTACAGCATGGGCCTGCCAACCACGGCTTTGCGTCCTGCCGTTGTGATGAGCTTGCGTTCCAGCAGCGTGCCAATCACCCCGCCGGCATCTACTCCGCGGATGTCGCTGATCTCCGGCACGGTGATGGGCTGCTTGTAAGCGATCACCGCCAGTGTTTCCAGCGCTTGCAAAGAAAGCCGGATCGGCGGCTTCAAGCTCTTGGAGAACCCACGGACCACGTCGTGGTGCTCTGGCTTGGTTGACATGCGATAGCCACTCGCCACTTCGCGAATCTCAATGCCATGGTCAGGATTGGAGTAGTCCGCAATCAGCTCTTCCAGAAAAGGCTTCAACAATCCGCGCAGCTCGGCTTTCTCTGATTTCTCTTTTTTGTCCCTGGCTGGCTTTGCCGGCGGAGTACTCTCAGCAGTCTCCACCGCGCCCAAATGGTTTTCTGCCTCTTCTGGATGGGGCGTCTCATCGGAGTGGGACAACGGTTCCTGTTGGGGCTGGTCTTGCTGAAGCTGTTGCTGCTCCTGTTCAGCCTGCATTGCCGATTTAAGCGCCAGCAAGTCTTCCTTCAACAGCGCAGCCATCTGGTCCAGCGTAATAGGATCTTCCGCCGCATAAATCAATGCTTCGAGTTGTGCTTTGAGAGACATTTGTATTAGGTATTTAGTAATTGGTACTTAGTATGGTAATTCGCTGGGCCGCGTTGCATGCAGTCACAGCCCTGCTTCATCTCCAATCATCCCGTATTGCTGCGCCTTCACCCATCACCGTATCAAACATCGGATGTTTTTTAATCAGCACTTCGCCAAACACTTTTTCCTGCCGCAGCAGGATCGCCTGCAATCGCAC
>DASRCD010000470.1:0-2163 GCA_035653315.1 Candidatus Angelobacter sp. | reverse complement strand
TCATCAGTTTTTGCGCACGGTTGCGCGTAGCTGGCCCGGTGACATGGAGCGCCAGCGCCGCATGTCGATCATTGAAGAAGGGGCTGAGAAGCAGGTCCGCATGGCGAACCTGGCCATTATCGGCAGCCACGCCATCAATGGGGTTTCCGCTCTGCATACCGAGCTGATCAAGACTTCACTGGTGCCGGATTTTGCCCAACTGTTACCTGAGCGCTTCAGCAACAAGACAAACGGTGTTGCACCGCGCCGCTGGCTCCTGAAGGCAAATCCCGGTCTGGCCCGGCTGCTGACGCGCACCGTTGGCGAAGGCTGGATTACCGACCTGGAGCAGGTCCGCGAAATTGAAAACCATTCCTCTGATCCGGCGTTCCAGCAGGAGTTCATGGAGATCAAGCGGGGCAACAAGTTCCGCCTGGCGCGTGAAATTTTTGACACCACGGCCATCACGGTTGATCCGCATTCCATGTTTGATGTGCAGGTGAAGCGCATCCATGAATACAAGCGCCAGCTTCTGAACGTGATGCGCATTATCCATGAATATTTGTGCATTGTGGATGATGGCCTTGAGCCGCAAACAGCGCGCACCTATGTTTTTGCCGGCAAGGCCGCGCCCGGATACTGGGCCGCCAAGCAGATCATCAAGCTGATCAATAACGTCGCCCAAGTCGTGGACAAAGACCCACGCGTAAAAGACCGCATGAAGGTAGTTTTTGTGCCGAATTATCGGGTTTCTCTGGCGGAAATTATCATGCCCGCCGCCGATCTCAGCGAGCAGATTTCCACTGCCGGCATGGAAGCCTCCGGCACCGGCAACATGAAGCTGGCCATGAACGGCGCGCTCACCCTGGGCACCCTGGACGGCGCGAATATTGAAATCATGGAAGCCGTGGGCAAGGAAAACATCTATACATTCGGCCTCACGCGAGAAGTAGTGAGCTGGTATCAGCAGTCAGGCGGCTATCATCCGCGCGAATTCTACAATGACGATCCCATTGTCCGCCGTGTGGTGGATAACATTGGTTCCAATCGCTTCTGCCCGGACGAGCCCGGCCTGTTCCGCTGGATTGTGGACGAGCTTCTTGACCGGGGCGACCGCTATTTCCATCTGGCTGATTTGTCTTCTTATGTGAATGCCAGCCGTCTCGCGGAGAAGGATTTCCAGTCACCCGCGACATGGGCAACCAAGGCCATCATCAATGTGGCGCGCACCGGGTTCTTCTCCAGTGATCGCACTATCAGCGAATATGCCCGCGAAATTTGGGGCATCCAGTCTGCTGTAGGCGCTCCAGAGCAGCTTTCTTTCGCCGCTACCCAGGACGAGGCCGCCAGAGCAGAAGTCTCACGCTAGCAATAACTTGCATACATTTTAAGCGCTTCTTCAGGACTGGTCTTCCACAGGCCACGGCCTCTTTTTAACACGTTCTTAACATTCAATTGGGACAATAAGGCGTAGAAAAGAATGATTGTTCGCCTAATTTGGGATTCGCCGTAGGTCTGGCACCCATTTTTGAAAATTGAATTAAGTTCTGTGGTTGTTAAGTAGTGGGCGCTATGGGCCTGCTGGTTAGCAAAAGGGAGAGATGCATGAAGATTGTCCAACCTCCGTACCAGGCACAAATCAAACCGCAAAGTCCCGGCGCACCCAACCTCTGGCGCTGCGTAATCAAGCAGGAAAACTCAGGCGAAGTTGTTGTTCTGCATGAAACCGCGCGCAAAGAAGACGCCAAATGCTTTGCGCTGCTGGAACTTGCCCGGCTTGACCCTGCGGGCTCAAGCGCGCGCCGCCCCGTTGGCGGAGAGTAAGTTCCTACTCTTGGAATAAAAAGACTTCAGACAAACTACTTAGCTCCCGCTGAGAACAGCATTGGTTTGCTCAGCGCACATTGCTTTCTGCATCGTGCGCTTTGAACTGCCCGGAAGCCCCTTCCAGCGTATGCGCGTCTCTCCGCTCCGCACCATTAATCTGCCTGTCTTTACTGGCAGAAGACGTCCCGTGTCCGTTCCTGCTCTCGCGAATCAACCGGGCATAAAGCTCCCCGCTGGGCCTGGGCTTGCGCGTCTGCGTTGCGGTATCCAGTTCAAATAAGCCAAAGCGCAGATGCCAGCCTTCATTCCACTCAAAGTTGTCGGCCAGGGTCCAATGGAAATAGCCGCGCAGGTCCA
>DASRCD010000469.1:0-3513 GCA_035653315.1 Candidatus Angelobacter sp. | reverse complement strand
TGGTGCTGATGGAAGCGATCCTGGAAACACCGGAACTGGCAGAGAAGTTATTGCATGTGTTGCGTCCACAGCAGCAGAGCACACCAGAAATGAGCGAGGCATAAGCCATGAACTGGGAACTGTTTTACCTGATTTGTTTTGTGGCGGGGTTTGCGTTTACCGCAATTTCATTTGTCAGCGGCACGCTGCATTTGCACTTTCACATTCCCGGACACGGCCATTTTCATTTTGGCCATGGCGGAGCGCGGGGAGGATCGCACGGCGGGCATTTTCCGCTGTTCAATCCCATGACGATCGCGGTTTTTCTGGCGTGGTTTGGCGGCGCGGGATACCTGCTGACGCATGGCCACCATGTTGTGATTTTTGCCGCGCTGGTGCTTTCTTCACTGGCGGGAATGGCCGGCGCTTCTGTGGTGTTCCTGTTCGTGGCCAAGTTTCTTATGGCGCATGAACATTCGCTGGACCCAATGGATTATGAGATGGTGGGCGTGCTGGGGAAGGTGAGCGGGACCATCCGCGAAAGCGGCACCGGTGAAATTATTTTTGAGCAGGAAGGCGCTCGCAAGGCTTGTGCCGCGCGTGCAGAAAAAGCAGAGCGCCTGGAGCGCGGCGAAGAAGTGATTGTTACCAGGTTTGAGCACTGTGTGGCTTACGTCCGGCGCTGGAGCGAACTGGCCGGCGAAGCTGGAATTTTTGGGGAAGAGGAGAAAAGCTCGCAATGAAAGTCTTAGGGGGATCTATGGAACTTCAGTCGGTATGGATCATTGTTGGTCTGGCCATTCTGGGTTTGATGTTTGTTCTGGCCATGTTGGCCCGGCTCTATCGCAAGGTGGGACCGAACGAAGCATTACTGGTGTATGGCCGCGGCAAAACGCCGCGCGTGATTAAAGGCGCGGGCAGCGTGATCTGGCCGTTGATTGAAAGCTGCCGTCTGCTCTCGCTTGAACTGATGTCATTTGACGTTGCGCCGCAACAGGACCTTTATACCAATCAGGGTGTTGCGGTCACGGTGGAAGCCGTCGCGCAGATCAAAGTAAAGTCTGACGACATTTCCATCCGCACCGCTGCTGAGCAATTTTTGTCCAAGACGCCGCCACAACGTGAAGGCCTGATTCGACTGGTAATGGAAGGCCATTTGCGCGGGATTATCGGCCAGCTAACGGTGGAGCAGATTGTGAAAGAGCCGGAGATGGTGGGTGATCGCATGCGCGCCACCTGCGCGGGCGATATGAGCAAGATGGGGCTGGAAGTTGTCTCATTCACCATTAAAGAAGTTCGCGACAAGAATGAATACATCGCAAACATGGGCCGCCCAGATGTTGCGCGCATTAAACGCGATGCCGATGTTGCCGCCGCTGAAGCCGAGCGCGATACGACGATCAAAAAAGCAGAAGCGCAGCGCGCTGCAGCAATTGCCCGCGCCCAGGCTGATCAGGAACGCGTGCTGGCAGAGACGCTTTCACTGGCAAAGCAGGCTGAGGCGCAGCGTGACCTGGAAATCAAGAAGGCAGAGTTTGCTGAAACCGTGAAACGCCAACAGGCGCAGGCGGACAAGGCTTATGAAATCCAAGCCAATATCCAGCAGCAATCAGTGATTGCCGAGCAGGTAAAAGTCCAGCTGGTTGAGAAAGAACAGCAGACCAAGGTGCAGGAAGCGGAAATTGCCCGCCACCAGAATGAGTTGATTTCTACCGTATTGAAGCAGGCGGAAATTGAGAAACAACGCGTGCTCAACCTTGCGGAAGCAGAGAAGCAACGCCTGATTGCAGAAGCCGAAGGCCGCGCCAGCGCAACCCGCATGCAGGGTGAAGCGGAAGCGGACATCATCTTCAAGAAAGGCGAAGCGGAAGCCAAGGCCATGAATATCAAGGCTGAAGCGTACCAGGAATACAACCAGGCGGCGGTGGTGGACAAGTTGATCACTGGATTGCCTGAAGTGGTGCGCGCCATGGCCGGCCCATTAGCCAACGTGGACAAGATCACCGTTGTTTCCACTGGCAATGGTGCTTCCACCGGCGTAAGCAAACTCACGGGCGATATGGCGCAGATTGCCGCGCAGGTCCCCGCGCTGTTTGAGTCGCTTTCCGGCATGAGCATGGCGGAACTGTTCTCCAAGGTAAAGCAGATTGGAGATAAGGCTCCGCGGCCAACCGAGATTGCAGCTAATGAGTCTGTGGTTGACAACAAAGCCAAGGGCGCAAGCCAGAAGTAAGTGTTAAGAAAGGGCTCGTCCCGGCAGGTTGGTTGTACAGCTAGCCTGCCGGACAACTTAAGATTCTGCAATTGTGGAGAAGTGTCATGAAAAGAGTTTCCCTGGTGGGCTTAGTTCTTGGCGCATTACTGGGAGTTTTGGCCAGCCTTCTTTCAGGAAGCTGGCTGGTATGGCTTGGCATTGGCCTTGCTATTGGATTGCTGATTGGTTCAACACCATCACGCCACAACAATCTTCCTTCTGGCGACGCCCGGCAAGGCGCAAACGGGTAAGCGGGGGCATTCAAGTTAATACAGTCGAATTTTTTGTGGAGGCATTATGGCGTTATTGGAAAGAGTTTCAACTTTGATTCGCGCAAATTTAAACGATCTTATTGATAAGGCGGAAAATCCGGAAAAGCTGATTAAACAGGTCATTCTGGACATGGAGAACCAGTTGCTCCAGGTGAAGACGCAGGTGGCCATTGCGCTTGCCGACCAGCACCTGCTGGAGAAAAAGCAGAAAGAAAATGAAGAGCGCATTGCCGACTGGAACCGCAAAGCCGAAATGGCCGTGAGCAAGCAGCAGGATGACCTTGCGCGCGCCGCAATTGAGCGCGGACTACATTACAAGCAGTTGACGGAAAGCTTTAGCCAGCAGGTAGCGGACCAGAAGCTGCAGGTTGAGACACTGAAGAATGCGCTCAACAAGCTGCAACAGAAGCTGGAAGAGGCGCGTTCACGTTGTGACCTGCTGATTGCGCAGCATCGCCGCGCGCGCACGCTGGACCGCGCTGCCGATGCCCAGTCCGCGGTGGGCGGCCCGAACCATGGTGCAACGTTTGATCGCATGCGGCACAAGGTGATGCGGCAGGAAGCTGTTGGCCATGCGAAGACAGAGCTCTTGTCATCAGAAGCAGCAAGCGTGGAAGAGCGGTTTGCAGCCATGGAAAAAGAAGACGAGATCAACCGTATTCTGGGCGAGCTGAAAGCCAAGCGGGCATAAGCTGGCTTTCAATCCTTCAGTAACAATGACAAAAGAGCTTCTCACGTTAAAATGCAAATTGCATGAAGCCAATATTTGTTGCCTTTGTTCTGGCATTTTATGCGGCGGCTGCATTGGGGCAGTCGCCCGCGGAAAAACAATTAGTTGATCTGGTAAACCACGAACGGGAGAAAGCCGGCCGCGGCAAACTGGAATGGAATGACCGGCTGGCCCAGGCGGCACGGAAGCATTCCGAACTGCTGGCGGAACATCAAGACCTTTCACATCAGTTTTCCGGCGAACCGGCAATCCCGGAGCGTGTTGGTGCTACCGGGCTG
>DASRCD010000468.1:0-3353 GCA_035653315.1 Candidatus Angelobacter sp. | reverse complement strand
AAGCCGGCGAGCGTCCGGCGATTTAAACCGTCATAGCTGAAGGCTGCCACCTGACCTCTGCGGTCTGTGTGGCTTGAAAGATTTCCATTCAGATCGTAGGTGAACGTTTCCTGGCGGTTCAGCGCATCTGTCTTGCTGGTTTTGCGGTCCATATTGTCATACGTGTAGCTTGTCGTATGACCAGCGGCATCCACCTGCGTGAGCAGGTTGCCATTTCCGTCGTAGGTATATGCGGTGCTATTCCCTTGAGCATCAGTAATCCCGGTGACAAGGTTATAGCCATTATATTGGAATTTTGTAGTGCTGCCCTGCGCGTCAGTGGTGGAAGTCAACCGCCCGGCAAGATCTACAAAGCGTGATGATGTGTTGCCCAAAGGATCAGTAATATGGACAAGATCGCCGCCAAAATAGCCTAATTGCACTGAATTGCCCAATGCATCTGCGATTTCAGTGACCTGGCCATTCGCGTTATACGTCAAGGAGTTCTGGTGATTCAGCGGATCGGTAACGGAGGTTAAGTTTCCGGACGCATCATAGCCAAACGTGCTTGTATGGCCCAGTGGATCAGTGACTGTGGCCATTCCCTGAAACAACGGTTCATAGGTGAATGTTGTGGTTGAAGCATTGGCCGTGCCATCCAGTTGCGTGGTTCGAATCCTGTTCCCAAGCGCGTCATAGTCATAGCTGGTGGTTCTTCCAAGAGCGTCTGTCACGGACTTGAGAGAATTATCAGCGTAATAAGAATAGGTAATGGTCTGCTGCTCCGGCTGGCCAAGCGCATGCGTATCGCTGGACTTATAACCAGATGGTCCGAACTGAACGCGCCGCACATACCCGCGTGGATCGGTGATATCCACCTGCGTCACCAGCGGCAAATAACCTTCCTGGCAGCTTGGATCATAGCGATTGTAGCTGGTGCCGTTCCAGCAATTCGTCTGTTCGAATAACGTGCCGGAGGTGACAGTGCCATTCTCATAATAATGCGTCTGGTTCGGATTGCTGGAAAGGGTCCAGGAGAATAGATAAGTACTCCCATCGCCTTGGGTCTGCTTGACCACCCTGCCGTTTGCGTCATACTCATTGGTCAGATAAGTGATACCGCGCGCATCGGTGATTGTGGCCAGTTCATTCTGGTCGGTATAGGTATAAGTTGTAACTCCGCCGTTTAGATCAGTGACCGTGGAAAGCCTGCCTACAGGATCATAGGTGTAGTGCGTGGTCCGCCCGATATTATCGGTGGCAGTAGTCACGCGGCTGGAAGAATCATATTGCAGTTGAATAAAGCGTCCGTTGGGAGAAGTGATCTGCGTGAGATTGCAGTTCGTCCGGTCCAGCTTTATTTTGTTGCCGTAACGGTCAATAATCTGTAAAACGGCCTGGCATTGTGACTTTGATTGCGCAAATGAATCCGGGAACACGTACTGAGTTCCATCTTTGCGCGTAACACTCCAGGTGTCATTGGAGTTGAAATGCAAAGTAGCGCCGTAGAAAAGCGGATCAGGACTAGTGCTGATGTACACCGCATCGCTCCAACTGGTCCCGGCAGAGATGCGGTCAAACCGGATGCGCGAACCAGTGGGCAGAATCATTTCCTGATAGGTATAAGGGAACGTGTCCCCGACCATGAAAATGTCATAGGACTGTGTAGTCCCGATGCCGAAGGCGCGAGAAAGACTATCATTCGCAATATAAGTGCGCGTTAAATTAATAGGAAGAACATCCGGAAGCGTCATGTCCGTTTTGCTATAAATGAATTGCCCTGTTGACAGGTCCACAGGCTCACCATCCTGCGCACCGGGCCCCGCGCCTGCGGGTGGACCAGCATTGGGAGCAGCATTCGGAGAGCCCACCATCGCGCCGGTAAATTCATACAGAACCACGCCGGGATCAGGAATTACGCTGATGCCATCCGGGCTTACTGCTCCGCTGCCGTAGATGAACCAGCCTTTCACATCTGCGTCATAATTCCAGAAGTTGAACGGTGTTCCTGGCTTGAAGTTGAACGTATTGGGATAGATCAGGCGCGCGCCCGCAGGACCATTTCCTGCATTCAGCACCTTTATATATGCTCCGCCCGGCTGGATCGTAAAGTAGATTGGGACCTTCACTCCCGCAGGCAGCGGGAAAGGCGGCTGACTCAACGGAATGGGAGTGATGCTGATCTGGCGGACAGTCTTGCCCGCAGCGTCCGTAATTACTGTATTTGGAGGCAAATGCAATTCCAGCCCCGGCAAAGCTGGGTTGGTGATCACCATCTCTTTATTCGTTGGAGACGGAATATTCACCGCATGGACCATATCTAACGGCGTCATCCAGATCGTATAGTTCAAAACATTGGTCTTACTCGCCAATACGGTAATGCCCACTTCATAACGGCCATAAACGGCACTGGAACCGCTGGCAGTTTGTGCATCAATCACCAGCACCTGATGCCCTGCTGGAAGACCTCTTAATAGAAAGCGCCCAGTGCTGTCGGTTTGTACGCTCTTGTTGCCCATCTTCAATGTCACATGCTCAAGCGGCCATCCATTCAACTTCAATACCTGGCCTGCCAAAGCAGTATCACCCGCAGCCGACTGCAAAGGCGGCATGCTTTGAAATTTGGTTGTAGCTGGCCCACTGTTGTCAGAACTCTGGCCTGAATTCAAAGAAGGTTCACCCTCAGTGGTGAAGGTTATAGAAGATTCAACAATTGCATTTCCCTGGGTATCCGCTGCCTTTTGGATCTGCAATGTATAAGTGGTTCCTGTTTGCAGAGCAGCGGACGGCAACACAAACACCAGCTTGCCTTGCTCGGCAGCGGTAACTTTGGCTGCGACCGGAATATTGTCAGGCCCTGTAAGCGTGAAGCTGGCGCTGGTTACGCTAGTGACATCGAGTGGCGTAGTCAAACGTACCGCAAGAATGTCCTGAACATCCACTCCGCTTGCGCCATCCTGAGGAATGGATGCGGCGACCTGCGGCCTGCCCTGGTTTCCTATTGAAGCTTCATCCGGCGCAGCCGATCGGAAGCGATTGACGACAGGATCAAAGACTTCATCCACCTGAATCGGCCTGCCAAACACATCTGTGCCCCCGGAAAGACGCACAGTGCCATCCGACAGAAGAGTTGCGTTGTGAGCCTGGCGAGGAACTGACAGTACAGCATCAAAGCTCGTTACATGGCCTTTGCGATAATCCCACTTCTGGACGTCAGCCGGAAAGACATGGTTCTGCTCCACGCCGCCGATAACCAGGAGGGTTCCATCTGTCAATACAGTTGCAGAATGAAAAGCGCGTGGCACCAGACGTGTGGAGACAGCAGAAAAGCTCCGCGCTGCTGGATCAAAGATTTCTGCCACGCTTACAATCTT
>DASRCD010000467.1:0-7713 GCA_035653315.1 Candidatus Angelobacter sp. | reverse complement strand
GGAGCATCAGGCAATCAGCGTTTTGCCGTTAAGCAAAATGCCGGTAACTGCGCTCAACGCCGCAAAGGAACTGGGTCTTTAGACGAATCTCAGCGTATGATCCCGCCAATGCAGGCAGCCGCCCCTTTTAAAATGATAGTTATCCGCACGACTTTTTATTAAACCTTGGTCTTTGCCGCGGCATCCGCTTGCCTCTGCCGGCCTTTGCCTTCCACCGGCAATCCGGCATCTACCCAGTCTTTCTTGCCTTCCGTGTAATCACGCACATTCGTATATCCCATGGCCGCCAATGCACGGGCAGCCTTTTCTGAGGCATGTCAAGCGGCGTAAGCGCAGTAAACCACAATGTCCGCTGTCTTTTCCGGCAGCAGCGTGGAGGCTAGTTCCTGTACCTTGTCCGGCGGCAGATTAATAGCCCCCGGCAGATGCGTGTGGTTGTAAAACTCCGGGGCCAGCGTCTCCACCAGAAAAAAATAATCCTTGTTGTCGATCTTCTGTTTCAATTCCTCACGGCTGATCGCCGCCACTCCGGTATCCATGCGCTTTCTCCCTGCTGGTTCGATGCGGAATACCCCGCACTGAAATCAATTCGTATGCAAAAATCCCTCTTGCATGATAGATAAGTGTGAGTGCCTATACATCCTATTTTTCGCCCGCAAGTTTTTCTTCTTCTTGTCACCACGCTGTTTTTTTCCAGCTGCTCCAGGCCGCAACCGGAAGCGCCCAAACAACCGTCTGCTGGCGCAACGGCCACTCCCGCTCCGGCAAATACGCCCAGCCGGCAGCCCATGGCAGTATCCACCGCCATCATCAATATTCTAAACAAGGCACATCGCAGCGGCTCGGCCATCCTGCATGGCGAGTGTGGAAACAACGGCACCATTCAGTTGCCGCAGCTCTCCCCGCCGATCACACTGGAACCCATGGAGCAGGCACTGCAGGAAATTTCCGGCAAATACCAGAACATTTACTGGCGTGAGTCACGCACTAGTATGGTGGTGGCAGACAGCGCCGCTCAGGCCAAGCTGCTGCGCGTTCACATCAGGGAATTTCGCGTGGTGGAAGACCGCGAACCGGACGCGGTGATGGCCGTGCTCTGGCGCGAACCGGAAGTTATTTCCTTTATGCGGCATAACAATGTTCGCTTCGCGCGCCGCGCTACAACGGCCAATAAGGCCATCTCTCCGCCCATGATTATCAGCATGAAGAATGCCACTGTCAGCGACATTCTGGACCGGATTGCGGCCGGCTACCATGCTGATCCACCCAAGGTCTGGGTCTACTCCGAATGCGGCGACAAGAAGAATATGACCATCGATGTTCAGATGAAATGACGTTCAAGGCGAAGTAACACGGCAGATAGGCATACCTCAGTCGCCATAAATTTATTTTTATTTATTTTAGAAGACACAAGAAATTGTTCCGCAAATCTGGCTTTGCCGCCGCGATTTCCTCGTGTTAACTAGTTTGCCACTCCCCCGGCAGGCAGATTCCCGTTATGCTGCACAACAGTGTCGATGCGCATGACAGTTTTGGCCAGCGGGAGCAAAGGCAACTGCACGATGCTCTCCAGCTCCACCGCCAGCATTCTGGTGGATGCGGGCATCTCCTGCCGTGAAACCTTCAAGCGCATGCGTGCGGTGGGTGAAGACCCGCAAAAACTAAAAGCGATTGTGATCTCGCATGAGCACCAGGACCATGTGGCCGGGCTGCAGGTGCTGGCGCGCAAGCTGGAAATTCCTGTCTATATCACGGAAGCCACTTACCAGAGCTGGCGGCGCTGCACCAAAGATCCTGAAGGCAAGCCTGCCCGGCTGGAACGTCGTGAGCATTTTGAAATTGGCCGCAGCTTTTCCGTGGGCGACATCACCATTACTTCATTCACCATCCCGCATGATGCCGCCGACCCTTGCGGCTTCACATTTAAGGCCGATGGCATCAAGATCGGCATTGTCACCGATCTCGGCTATCTGCCTTTCAGCGTAAAAGACCATCTCCGCCGCTGCGATGGCTTGATGATTGAATCAAACCATGACGTGGAAATGCTGCGCAATGGCCCCTATCCCTGGATGGTCAAGCAGCGCGTGATGAGCCGCGTAGGACATCTTTCCAACACCGCGCTGGCGGAATTCTTTGAAAAAGACTATGACGCTCAGGCGGCATTCCTGGTTCTGGCCCATCTTTCTGAGCATAATAACCATCCTGAGCTGGCCCGCAAGACTGCCAATCAGGCGCTGGGCGGCAGGCTTAACCTGTTCCAGTCCTGTGCCCTTACTTTGGCCCGGCAAGACCAGCCATTGCAACCACTCTGCCTGGGGTGAGAATATACCTGTAACAAAACCTTAATCTGGGTAAGAATAGAGCAAATCCAGACTTCCGGGTTTCAGGGGCAGTTATCAGGCAAGTTGATGAGCAATCTCTGTAGTGATCGAGTAGTGGGGGACATCCTGGCCGGCTGGCGATATGATATTTCCGGGCTGGCTCCAGAGATGCGTGGCGACTATGAAGCCCATTTGGCGGAGTGCGCCCACTGCCGCTCGCGCCAGGTCCTGCATCGCACCATTGATATCGGCCTGATGATTGTTGCCAGTGTTTCCGCCATCATGTTTCTTGTGGCTTTCGGCGCAGTGCGGCATTTTTCTCCCCGGCATGCCCTTGTCCTGGAATTGATTGCCCTGGCGGGATTTCTCTTTTTCAGCGTAGTCTGGCTGATTGTGGCTGTGGCCACTCCAGCGCCCGTGGTGGTTGCCGATGTCGCGCGCATCCAGGCCCGGCGCATTCATGACCGCCTGCCCAGCCAGATCCGCGAAAAGCTGCCTGAAATTACCCAGGAATTTCTGCGCAAAGATGGCTCCAGCTCTTAAACAGTGCTTTGCGGTTCCGAAACTGCTTCATACCAAGCTTACCTGAAACAAAAGGCCCACATGTGAAGTGCGCCCGGCTGGTGCCTTGAACTGAATTTAGGACTTCCCCGCCGTGTCATCGGTTGCACACTGTCTCTATTGCCCCACAAAGAATCCTGCTGCGGCTTTCTTAACTACTGCTAAATCAATATGTTGAACAATGGATTTCCGCCTGCCTTTAGTCATGGCGCTGCCTTGCAGCGGAGGATTCTCAGCCATGACGCACACCACCAACTCCAATTCGGTACAGAAAAGCCTTTGCCCCATGCTCCTGACATGGACGCGCTGCATCAGTTGGACTGTTCTTCTTTCCGCGCTTCTGGCGGTGCTGTTTGCCCTGGTGTGCGATGGCTGCTCCGGCGTTCATTAAAAGCAGTTCCAGAGTTACTGTGTCCTGCACCGGGTGGAGCAGGCATTTATGCCTGCGATATGCTGTTGAAAAATCGGCTTCAGCCACTGAGGTTAAGACCGTCAAGGTACATCATCTCTGACCGCTCTAGCCGGTTGTTTTCTGTACCTGCGGGCCAAAGACTATAGCGCTCAAAACCAATAATATTTCTTTTACAGATATATCCGTAACTGATATATTATGGCGCTGTGGGCAAGAACTCTACTCCCGATCCTGGAACCTTGCTGCCGCTGAGCGCGGCGGTTTTCTCCATTTTGCTGGCATTGGCCGGCTCAGAAAAACATGGTTACGCCATTATGAAAGAGGCTTCACTGCCGGAAGGTGGTGGTGTCTCCATGGGCCCCGGCACGCTGTATGGTTCGCTGGACCGCATGATGCGCAGCGGCTTGGTGGAAGAAACCGGCTTCACTGACAATGAGCGCCGCAGATACTACCGGATTACAAAATTCGGCAGCCAGGTGCTGAGCGCGGAAACCAGCCGGTTGAACCATGTGATGAGCGCGGCGCGGCGCAAGGGCATTATGGAAGGGGTCCGCTCATGAAGGCGCGGCAGCCACGGATGCTCTTGTTCTATCGGAGCGCGCTGGTGTTTTATCCGCGCCGGCTGCGGCTTGCCCATCAGGAACAAATGATGCTCGCGCTGGCTGAAGCCTATCGCGACCGGGCCAGCACTCCGCCACGGTTCTGGCTGCATGCTTTTGCCGACCTTTTTGAATCCTCAGTTACGGAGCATCTTTTCATGTTGCGCGAACATACTTTGCAGAAGCCGGTAGCTTTTTACACGGCTACCCTTGCCGTAATTCTTACGATTCTGGGCGGGGCAGCCGCCATTACCATGCAGCAGATGCTGCGCGGCGGCGCGAACCAGCCACAAATTGATATGGCCGAGTGGTATGCCTCGGAAATCGGCTCCGGCGAAGCTCCCGGCAACGTGATTCCTCCCGGATACGTGGATATGGAGCGCAGCCTTCAGCCTTTTGTGATCTTTTATGACGACCACGGCAAGCCCGGCCCAGGCACAGGATATATAGATCAGGCAATTCCCACGCCTCCTGCCGGGGTCTTTGATTTTGTGCGCAGCCACGGCAGTGAAAACGTTACATGGCAGCCCCGGCCCGGCGTGCGCATGGCCAGCGTTGTGAAACGAGTTGGCGGTAAAGGCTCTGGCTTTATTCTTGCCGGCCGCTCGCTGCGCGTTGTGGAAGAGCAGGAAGGCCTGCTGCGGCGCATGGCTTTTGGCGGCTGGATCGCCGTGATGCTGCTTTTGATAGGTGGCGCGGCTTTATTGAATCGTGCTCAGCGCAATCGGCAAGTGGCCGCCTAGGCATAAACTTGGATATAAAAAGTGAAGAGATTATAGGAATTTCGGCACTCTAACCAACTCCGAACAAAAGCTCAGATAAAAATTCGTGTTCATTCGCGTGAATTCGCGGCCAATAAAAAGAGCCAGGCCCTGTGAAGAGCCTGGCCTGCGTGCCACCGCTGTTCATCATTCCTCCGCCTCCTTTATTTCTGCGGATTGATGGGCTGGTTCAAGCTTTCATTTGTTGCCGGCTCAATTATTGTGCTTGCAGCCACAGCCTGCGCCGGTTCAGTCTTGATCTTTACCGTGGTCATGATCCGTTCCAGTTTGTCGAACACCTGAAGATGGTCAACCGGCTTGACCGTGTTCGGAGCATCTTCCACGCCCAGCGCAAACTCATAGCAGGCGCCATTTTCAAAGTGGTGATAGTAACGGACCTCAGCCAGGTCGGTCACGTTCTCCGCTTTGGAGTAATCCACGCCCAGAACATTGGATTTTTCCGGCATGATGGAATCATCATTTGCGTCCACTGGCGGATTGGTGTCAGCTTCTGTCTGCTCCGGCGTGCTGGCGAACTTGCCGCACTCATCGGCATTCACGCCTTTATTCACACTCGCCTTGAAGAAAGAGGTTGCACGGGTTCCCGGCAGCACCAGTGTGGTCAAAGTTTCACCGCCAGGCTGGATAAAGTTGCTGGCCATTGGATTAGGCCACGCTGGATCTGGAACGTCCTTTTCCGGGCTCAGCATGGTGTAAGTCCTGGGATAGCGGAATGAGACTCCATACGCGTTATTTTTATAAGCAACGGTTGAAGCCCTCTTTACCAGCTTTTTCTTTTCGATCACCGCATCCACCTTGCTTTCCAGCGGCGTAACCGTAGGTACGGGCGTGGGGCTTGGCGCCGCTTGCGCCGTGCTGTTCTGGCTGGACGAATTGACGGAAGCGTTCTTGTTCTTCTCTTTCGAGCAGCCGGTAAGGTCGAGCATGAAAGTAAGCGCCAGAACTGCCGTGGCGGCTGCGGTTGCCGCTGTTCCAATCAACCGCGTGCTTTTGCTGGAACTGCTATCTACTGTGGTACTTGAATAAAATTTCAGGTTTGTCATGTTTGTTTCACCTCCGCTGCCCTCAGCAGCGCTTATCCTGATTGCAGGAAAGCGGCCATTTGAGAAAACGCTGATTCTGCGCAGGTTAGCGCATCGCGGATGAATTGTGAGCGTGGATGGGAAAACACTCTGTGTGCCCTGAGACACGGCAAACTGCGCACTATTTGCGATGAAGATTCAGCTCTGGGCATTTTGTCCAACTGGAAAGGCGCGCGTTAGACTGAAGACGCAACCAATCAGCAAAGAGTGGAGGAGTTTGACGTTGAGATTAAGGTCTATGCATAAGGCCGGATTGCTTCTCATCTCTTTAAGCTGTATTTGTTTTCCTCAGGCTTTGCCAAAACTGGATCAGATTCTGCCGCTTGTTCAAGACCATGTAAAAGACTTTGAGCTTACCCTGCCTGACTTTATCTGTGACGAGCAAATCACATCACGGGAACTGCTGCAGGGAAAGCCTCACTATGAGACCGTCATCGAGTCTGCCTTCAGAGGCACACAGCGGACGGATGAAAAAGGCCGGCCATTTATTGAGTCTCGGGAAATAAAAACCGTGAATGGCCGCCCAGCGGTAAAAGACCAGCCGCTCACTGGCCCTTTTCTTTTTGGTGGAGGATTCAGTTCACTGCTGGATGAAATTTTTGCCCGCCAAAACATGCAGTATTTCAATTACAAAATCATCGGCCAGGAAAACGTGGATGGCAGGCTTGCGCTGATAATAGCGTTTGAAACAAAAAAGGACCAGAAGGTGCTGTTGTATCGCGAGATTTCTGGAAGGCAGTGGCTTTTAAAAGGAAAAGGTAAGGCCTGGATCGATCCAGAATCAATGAATGTGATGAGATTGGAACTGCAATATCTGGATCCACCTCTTCCGGAAGGCGTGCTGACTGTTTCCGTGGATTATGCAGCAGTAGAAATCAATGGAAAAACATTCTGGATGCCACGCACCGTAGTTGCCGAGCAGACTGTGCCAAATTCTAAATTGCCGGTGACCGGCCAATACATTGCACGGTATTCCAACTACCACTATTTCAATGTTCCGTGAAGATCAAATATTAGCGGGCTGAATTACAAGAATAAGTTTTTAATTCACCTTCTTCCATACAACATCTTCATTGTTTCGGCGGTCGATCAGCCGGTCAACCTTGCCATGATCATCGGTTCCAAACAGTGTCCGGCCTTCCACGCCTTTGCGGAAAAAAATGTCAGCCGCTTCCGGAATCAGCTCTTCTCTATCGCGGCCTTTCCGCTGAAGATACAAATGATCATTGTCAGAAACAACAGTGAGCGTTCTTTCCGGCGAGAGCTGGTACGTGCCGGCATAATCGGCAAATTTGCTGAGATCGGCTTTGCCCGGCGCTGGGTCTTCATAGTAGCGAAGCACCTGCGCCGCCACAATCTGCCATTGTCCCGCGCGGCGCATCCATGTATCGGTTTCATGGTAGCGTGCCGATAGCTGCTGCCCGAAAATGGTTTCACTTTCATCCAGGTCATAACTCAGAATGGCGACGTCTGCTTCAATATGGCTCTTAGGATTCACCAGCTTGATGGAGCCGGAATATCCCTTTGGCAGCGGCTGGATATCTTTTACCAGTGCTATCTTGTCCATGTTTCTGCCCTTCTCGTCAAAGAACATGGCGTCCTCAGCAAAATATTTTTTGAATGGTGCGGGATCGCCCGCGGTCACGGCGTCAAAAAGTTCCTGCGATCTCCGCACCAGTTCTTCCTGCGTAATGCTTTTCTGTTGTGCCGGCGCGGAGGATGCGCTGAGTATCGCTGCAAAAGCCAGCAGGATTGCCGCAAGAAATCTGTAATTCATAAATCCCCTCTGCTGGAAATGTAGCATTGTGGGACGAAGCGTGGAGTTTTGCTTGAGAGGAAAGGATGCGATGGCTGATTCGAAGTACCTGGGCAATTGCAGGCTAATATTCAGCTCAAATGCAGCTTGTCTCGCTTGCGGCGGTCATTGCGGGCGAGCTGAATGATCTGGTCAATCAT
>DASRCD010000466.1:0-8338 GCA_035653315.1 Candidatus Angelobacter sp. | reverse complement strand
GATTCGAATCATTACAAATACGGCGGACATGAGCGGGACAACGAGACGAACCTGGATTATTACGGGGCGCGTTACTACGGCAACGCTCTCGGCAGGTTCATGTCGCCCGATTGGAGCGCTATTCCTGTTCCCGTTCCCTATGCCGATCCGAGCAACCCGCAATCACTTAATCAGTACGCCTACGTGCGCAATAATCCCATGAGCTACGGCGACCCGGACGGGCACGATTGTCCGCCCTGTGACACCGACGTTCAGGTGGACATGGAGATGGTCAAGCAGACACTCCAGCAACTTGGGCCAGTGGCTGTGCCAGCTGTTGCAGTAGCCGGTCCCGCAGCAGTTCTGGCCGCTCCATCTGTCGGTGGAATGGCAGTTGTAGTTGCCGCGCCACGATTCGAAGTTGAAGATTGTGCGGGGCCATATTGCGATATGTTCGTGCCTGCCCCAGCAAAGAACCCTGAGCCGACGCCAACTCCGAACACACAGCCGAAACCGCAAACTCCTCCTGCGCCGCAGCTAGGATACAAAAAAGACGAGGACGATAAGGAGCACACGAAGGGCAAGAGGAAGAGCACCAAGGACAAGCACGAGAAAGTAGATCCTGGGAAGAAGCAACCGCCCAGCTACAAGCCCGACCGGAAATATGTGCAACCAAAGGATGACAAGAAGAAGGACAAACCAAAACCGCCCTATCATCGAAAAGATCGCGATAAGAAGCAGGAGGGTAGCTAGGAGGACATGAAAGATGAAAAATTACACGTGGAAAGAAGCTTTCGAAGATGCGTATGAGGCTGCTAAGGCCGGGAGTCCGCGCTCACAGAACTTTGTTGGATATTGTTACGACATTGGGCGAGGCGTGCGGCGTGACATGAAAATGGCCAGATATTGGTTTGAGAAAGCAGCACGGAACGGGAATATTCCTGCCATTTTTAATCTCGCTTTGATGAACGATATAGGTCAGAGCATACAACGCAACGCTCCGCGTGCCGTCCGCCTCTACAAGCGGGCAGCATCGCACGGCCATCTACAAGCTCAAGCGAATCTGGCAGTGATGCTGCTCGATGGAGATGGCGTTAAGAAGAACACTGCCGAGGGGTTGCACTGGTTACGGCGTGCTGCTCAAAGAGGAGATGCCAAGGCCCAGTACAATCTCGGGCGGGCCTACGCAGATGGTGAAGATGGTGTGCGGAAGAATGACAGTCTCGCCCTGAAATGGCTGTCTAAGGCCGCCAGACGTGGCCACGCCAAGGCACGTCGGTTGCTGAAATCGATGCAGCAGAAGGCCGCACGATCCAGTAGTTCCAAACGCCGAGCAAAATAGCAGCGCTGGCGATCCAGAGTGGGGTTAAGGCCGAGATCGGAGCAATGAGGCTCAGGGGGCAGGTGTCGCAATATAATTTGTCTCAATGGAGGGGGGCACCTCAGTGGACTGTAGGTAAAAATGTGACACGCAGAGCCTCGAACTTCCAAAAAGCTCAACAGCTTTCCACGAATGAGCCGCAACAGGTTCAATAACAGCTACTTACGGGCAACAAATTTCTGCAAATTCCAATAGCCCCTGGAATCTGGTTCGGGACCAGGGGGTCGGAGGTTCAAATCCTCTCTCCCCGACCATTCAAAATCCAGCAAAAATCAAAGATTTTGCGGTTTGCCGCGACTGTAGGCAAACACGCCTGTGGGCGGGATTGAGGGTGGGGCGTTTTTGCCAATCCCGCGAGGCCAGCGAACTCGCGGGATGCCCCATCCAATCCCGTATCTACTGGCCATCTGCTCTAAATTTCTGATTTCCAACAAACTTCCTACTCGCTCTATCGCAGGCTATTGCTCCGCCCGCCTGCCCTTTCGGGCAGTCGGGCTTCGCATCTCTTGCCCAAGCCTTTCCGCTCTTTGCCTAAAGCCCTTTCTTTTTCAATCCAAAAGACTTCTTTTTCGGCTGTCAGCATGGCAGGAAAAGTGGGGGTGAAAATGAACCGTATCTACCAAGCTGAAAAGAATTGCACAAATATTTCTGCTTTCAGAACAAAAACTTAGCGGCCTCACAATCTACCGCGACAGAGGATATATTTCGGCCAGTTTTCCAAAAAGAACAGCACCAGATCAGTTGATCCGGTGCCTTAAACACAGATGCTAAGGCTAAAGAAGTGGTTTGGGATCGACGCCGAATGCAGCCTTGAAAAAATAGAAGTCAGGATCTGTCTCATTAACATCTCGCTCAATGAGCAGCCTCTTTTGGACTTCTTTAGGAACATGCGGCCAAAGTTGTTCTGCCCACCAAACTTCCAGAGCCCACAGTTTGCGGTAGCCTTCGGCATTCAACTTACGCTTTTGGGAAAGACAACAGATTACACTCAAGCATGAAAGCACCAGCTTGCGGTTTATTTCTGTAGCATCTGGGTACTCTTCGGGATCAAGAAAATCGTAGCTTAACTCTGGGTCGGCCCCTAAAAAATAAAAAAATACCAACGTCCAAAGACCCTGGGATGTCTGGATATTCCTTTAAAACTGCCTGCAAAACTGCAGGTTTTAGCCATGGATATCAGGCTTCCTTGATTTGCAGTAAACGTAACAAACCTATGGAGTTTGTCAAATGCGAGTCTTTGCAGGAAAACGGATGCTAATGAAGTGGTGCGGAATCGCTTTGATTTTGTATGGAGGCGTGTTGTTTGCAATCAACAATATCAGGGGAGCTTCCGGGACTGTGGCAGCTCAAAATGTTATGCCCCTGGTACAGGTGCCGCCTTCTAGTACTCCTCGAGTGCATCCGCATGAACAAGCACGCACACCTCAGCGGGCCATGGGAAGTTCGGGAGATGTGCGAATTGGTCCCTCGATTGCTCCCAATGTCTCTGGAAACTTGATGGTCGTAAATAATTCTAATTACGGAGCGCCAATACTTTCTTTCGGCACCTTTACGCGATTCAAAGCCCGGTCGCAATATCCACCCGCGCCGTACCACGAGGTCATAACCAGTGCGGGATATGAAGAATGGTTTAAGGACAGTCGAGAATTCGTTCTGCGCGGATTTGATGATCCTGAGCGCCTTTGCAAAACACCCGTACTTTTGGGAACGGTGCCGAAACAGGCCCACACTCTCACGATCACAATCACTCCCGGAGACGCAAAAAAATGTCTCAGAATGTAAGAACAGTTTTTGGAATACGGCCACTCCGCAACTCTGAAATAGGTGTAATTTTTCTAGTCCTTATCGGAGCTGCCGCATCCGTTCTGATTGCGGCTTATTGGTGGGCCTTCGTGCTTTGCGGAGCAGCCTTAACCGCAGCAAGTTTCTTTATGCCCAAAGTAGTGCCGGAAGTTAAGCCCGAAATTCAGGTTAAGAAGGGAGCAACCCGAACTGTGACCACCTCACAATTCCTTATTCCGCAGAACTGGGATCCTGATGAAATTGGCATTCAAGTACGGCGGCTGCATGGTAATGCCTCAGCTGCTCGAGTTTTTGTGGACTCTATAATTAAGCGCTTTGTGCTCGGTCAGGACAGTCAGACCGCCAAGGTTCGAATCGAGTTCCTCAGGAGCAAGCTCGAAGAGATAACGCTTTCTAAAAAGCTGCCCACTATAGCTGTGTCATCGTCAAACAATTCGAAAATCAGTTTTGACGCGTCTTCGGACAACATTGCCCATATTGATTTGACGGACGCTTCCCTGTCGTTGAGTGTTACACACATTAAAGACGTCGCATTGAAGGTCACGACGGCCGGTGGATTGACTCCCTTGTTAGGGCTCTCCGCTATTCAAGGTGGGATTTTCAGCCATGATCATTTTGGTCCTCTTTCATTCATGAAGGAACTGAACGCGGCTGCTGTAACAAAAGGAAACGAAAGTGGTTTATTTTTCGGGCAAGTTCGGTGATTCTCTATTGACCGAAGAGCATCTCTCTGGCAACCTGTCACCGGTTTGTTTGAGAGGCAATGTTCCAAAAGCATAGAAAGGAAACAAAATGCCAAAGGTGGCAACCAAGGTTATGGCTACGAAACGATTTTTCGTCCGCATGAAGCACTCTGCCCAAATGGATGCTTTACTTCCCGCCGTACCACTAGTGGCAAACGCATACCGCTCGAAGACTGATGAAAAGGTGCTGATTGCAGCCTTGGGGCCGCGGGAAGTGGATCAGCTGGCAAAACAGGATGT
Source organism: Candidatus Angelobacter sp. (assembly GCA_035653315.1). GTDB lineage: Bacteria > Acidobacteriota > Terriglobia > Terriglobales > Acidobacteriaceae > Angelobacter. The sequence continues at coordinate 4,192 of DASRCD010000466.1, read as the reverse complement.
TGACATTATTCCATCGACCCAGTACCAGCCTCTGCAGGAACCCGAATCTGTGCATGTTGCCCTCGACTACCATCCGCTCAATATGAACGATGTAATGTCGCACAATAAGGCTGATCAGGCTTGGAAACAGAGTCGTGGACAGGATGTGCATATAGCAATCGTGGATACTGGTGTCTGCGGGACGTTGCCGGAATTTGCAGGAAAAAAGAAATCTGCGTTCAAGTGGTCACCCATTCCCAGCGATGATCCTTGGACGGATACAAAGGGACACGGTTCAATGACAGCAGCAATTGCAGCAGCTTCAAATGCGAATGGTGGCAAATACAACGGAGTAGCGCCAGAATCGCCGATTATACCTTGTAAGACTTCATTTGACGATACAGAGCTCTATCAGATTTATGAGTACCTGATTCAGTTAGTGGAGAATGGGGACGTCAAGAGACTTGTCGTGAACAATTCTTATGGCCGTTACGTCTGTGCTCCACCGAACGTAAAGCGAGACGACCCGTTTCCAAGTATCCTCCTTCGTGCAATTTCGAAAGGAATCGTAGTGGTGTTTGCTGCCGGCAACAATCATGTGGTTATCTGTAATAACGATCCCACCAAGTGCAACCCAAACACCATTTGGTCCGTCAACTCATTCGACGAGGTCCTATCGGTCGGGACTGTAGACAGAAACAACCGCATGGATCAGCCACCACAAACACCTGGAGGGTATAGCCATCGGGACAGTAGTCGTGGTCCGGGTCAGTTCGCGACAGCCAACCCTAAACCAGATTGCGTAGCTCCAACATACGGAGAGGTCGTCTGGGGGTGTGGATATGTCCCAATGGAATGGTGGGGCACAAGCGGTGCAGCGCCGCAAGTCACTGGATTGGCGGCACTTATGCTATCAAAGAATCCGAGTCTATCGGTCGCCGATGTTGGGAGTATAATAAAAAAGACTTGTGTGCCAATTGGTCTCGCTCCAACTTGTGCGGGCGCGGGGTTGATTGATTGCTCAACAGCAGTTTCAAAGGCTTAGCTCTAAAATAATGAATGGTTTTGTAAAATTCGGAGAAGCTAGCAGCTTAGAAGATTTCTTTTCATCGCCAAAAATCCGAGCGATTAGTTCAAAAGGGCGATTTGTAAAGTCATCATCCGAGCCTATGGTGATCTTTCGCGAATTCAACGAAGATGACGTTGATGCCATCAGTGATGTCGCAAAGACAGTGGGAGGCAAGGTGATTCCTTCCACACAATACGAACCTCTATAGCGTTGGGAATTCGAGTGTTTCGGATCAAAAGACTAATGCCCTCCTTATCAGCGGAAGAATTTTGTAGGCGGCAAGCGGCGCATCTTCAATAATCTTGAATCTGCGCCGATTAAGGCTTGTGCAAGCCTTTGAAAACAAGAAGCTTCCCCCTCTCTTTCTTCCCCAAATTCAAGAAACTCTTGTGATCCGGTTCGGGACCAGGTGGTCGGCCATCTGGGTCGGCCATTCGGAGAGCGGGATTTTCGGCTTTTTGGAAAAAGAGAGAGGGGGAAGGTCAACGTTTGTTGCCACGCCCAAGCAGCATTAAACCCGGGAAGATTGAAGGCTTATCGAAAGGTCACTCGATCTCTTCATTGCACAGTCGGTGAATGCGAATTTTCGATTAAAGTGTGACGCACTTTCCCGATCTCAGCGTCCCAACGAGGTACCGGAAACAACTGAATGTCGCCGTTATTATGTCGGCCAGCAGAATGTATCCAATTGCCTGGGAAGTGGAGATCCATTTGGCGGCAATCGTAAAGTGACTGGCTGGCTTCGGGCAGCAGCACAGGCCGAATTGGGTAAGCATCAGAATCCGTGAGCCAATCCATTAGCGAACCTTCACTAGTTAATAGAATTTCTCCGACAAACTCAAAGCGCAAATTAATTGTTTGTTCCGAAGGCAAATCTGTGTGGAGGAGGATCACGTCTTGGAAATTACTGCTTAAATGACAGCGCTTTATCACCGCGCAGAATTCCTGGCCGGATGAAATCAATGGTTTTTGCTGAAATCTTATGGCGCAGCCGTGAGGCACTCTGCAACGAACTATTGCGCCAGCAAACCGCGATGTAAAGCTGCTCTTAAATCGAGCATCGAATCTAAACAAATCTCGCTCGATGCGGTTCGATCTCCCACGATTCAGGCTGCATTTGATAATGGCCTGAAATATGAGCTTCGATGAACATTGCCGTGTCCAATGCATAAGCCGGCAAAAGAGCGCAACGGTCATCATCAAAATAAGATTGAATCCAATGCTCAATGACTCTCCCAAGATCACAAATTGGAAGGTCTTCTACTTTCGCTGGTGCTTGTTTAGCTCCTCGCCAAATTGTGCAATTGAATTGCTTTAACTCCTGCAAAAGAGCGATGTGCCTAGCAGCATCTTCATGCCGCAAGTATTTAGGACCCGAAAAACAGAGTCCTGTTAATCGGTCCAGCAACTTCCCAACTGGATCATGAGCCTCAATTCTTGGCAGGTTAGCTTGTACTTCAAAAACTGTTCGTTTTGTCACGCCTACGCTTTGCACTGGCTGCTCTGACCAAGTACCTGATATGGTCCTCCACTTGCGAATGTTGTGCGCTTCTCGGGCTTGTTCAGCACGGATTACTTCCGCACAAATCTTGCAGTACCGTTCTTTTGTGGTGACGGGGGAGCCACACTTCAAACACCTGCCTTCCGGCTTCCGCTTGGGAGTGACAGTGTTATTGTGCTTTGCTGCACATGATCGGCTGCAAAATTTAGGATTCGTTGTCGGACTGCCACAGACAATGCACTTATTCATGTATGCATTAAAGATAACAAGTTGAAATTGTAAAGCTGAAGAATGTAGGCGGCAAACGGCGCATCTTCAATTTCCTTGAATCTGCGCCGATAAAGGCTTTTGCAAGCCTTTGAAAACAAAAAACCTCCCCCTCTCTTTCTTCCCCAAATTCAAAAAACTCGTGTGAACTGGTTCGGGACCAGGTGGTCGGCCACCTGGGCGGCCATGAGGGCCGGTTTTTTTTGAGAAAGAGAGAGGGGATACGGTACTCCTTAAATCCTCTAGCTTGAACGCATACCAGGCTGTTAAAGCAGCCCTTTTGATTTCAAGTGCGCCACAAGCCATTGTCTTGCGAAAAAGAATAATTTATCAACCTCTGCACGAACAATGGGTGGCATTCTGTGACTGTTCGGCCCCGCATGACGCAAATCATTACTTCCATTATTTAGGGTGTATCCAAAATAGGACCAGTCGCGGGAATTGAGCGACAACTGGCCAACCACGTCGCCATTGTGCAGAATTTCAATTGTTCCCGAACTTTATACAAATCGGAGAACCACGACGACTGCTGATGCCGATGCTGGTAGTAATCAAGCCAAGCGCGCTGATGATATTCAAATGCTTTCGCAAGTGCTGGCTCTTCATACAGAGCTAACGCAATTTTTGCTGCCGTCTGGAGTGGTGGCTGGACGTATTCTGCAAACACTTCGCAGTTGCCGGTGTACGAAACCTCGATTTTTTTAAGACCTTGGCGTTCCAGAAGACGTTGTTCCACTTTTGCAGCATTGGATCAAATGCTGGCTTTGTGGTGAATTCATGAGGATCAACAACCATGAATGATCCACCTGCGAAAGGCCAAGACCGGGCGAGCAAATCAAGTGCCAGCAGCAGATCTGTTTCCGCGGCCCGAGCAGCTTCAGGCGTGGCAACTTCTACAAACAGGCGAAGAACATAATAAGCAGATTCAACCTGCGGTGGGAAAAACTCCGAGGCAAAAATACCATTCCATAAGGGATATTCTGCGTTTATACCCTTCTTTCCAAGAGAGGGTATGAGAACCGGGCCTTCTTTTCGTAAAACTTCTACTTTTTCTAGCATGGTAACAATAATAGATGCCGAATCATGCAGGCTGTTTTGGAGGTGGCAAGCGGCGCATCTTCAAATTCTTTGAATCTGCGCCGGTTAAGGCTTTTGCAAGTCTTTGAAAATAAAAAACTCCCCCCTCTCTTTCTTCCCAAATTCAAAAAACTCTTGTGAACTGGTTCGGGACCAGGTGATCGGCCACCTGGGTCGGCCGTGCGGGGTTGGCTTTTGGAAAGAGAGAGGGGAAGGCATATACCTTGGCTCGGGCTGCTTGAGATTAGAATAAAGCAGCCACCCTCTCCTCATCGCTCAATTTTATGATTATGATAGTT